>JBHENR010000021.1:0-3135 GCA_046262555.1 Gemmatimonadota bacterium
GTGGTGGGGAGGGCGGCTGGTTTGGCCCAGGGCCGGGCGCATCGCCTCGGGGTTGGGTCGGTGGCAGTCCGCAGCCGGCGAGCAGGAACGCCACGCCGAGCCAGCGAGGCGCAAGGCGCAGCCGGGGCATGGCAGAGGAGGGAGGCATGTTGCCCTTTCCTGGGAGAGGTGGCGCATTACGCCCCGGTGGCGATCCAGCCGAGCCGTTTGACCCCATTAGTGCAGGAAAGGGGCCACGAACCGCCCGTTTCGGCCCGTACCCGGCATGGAGATTGCACTTCACCCGGTGGACCCCATCGCGTACTCTTAGATCGAGATGCATCCCTCGGAGCGCCTGCGCATGATCCTGCCCGCCATCCGATTTCCGGCGCGCCAGACTTTCCTCGAGCCGGATTCCACTGCGGCCCCTCCGCCGGCGCCGACTGCCCGGCGGATCATCCGTTACTACCCCCGGGCCCTCGTCGGCGACGGCGGGATCACGAGTTCCGTCGGGCACCAGTCGCGCGAGCTGGTCCGGGCTGGAGCGGAGGTCGTCATCGCCTACGACGCGGGTGAGCCGCCGCGCTCCGATGATGGGGTCGAGTGGGTCCGCGTCCGGCACGCCGGCTGGCCGTGGCCGGTTCCCCAGGACCTGGACGGCATTATTCGGGAGGCGGACCTGCTCGTCCTCCACTCCGCCTGGGCGTTTCACAACGTCCGCGCCGGAGCCATCGCCAGACAGCACCAGGTGCCCTATCTGCTCGAACCGCGGGGTGCCTACGACCCGGCCATCGTTCACCGCAAGCGGCGGCGGAAAAAATTGTGGTGGCGGGCCTGGGAGCGCGACCTGGTGCAGGGCGCCCGCGCCATCCATGTCTTCTTCGACAGCGAACGGGCTCATCTCGAAGCGCTCGGGTACCGGGGGGACGTCATCGTCGCGCCCAACGGCGTCGAGGTGCCGCCCGACGTCCACTGGGATGGGGGAAGCGGGGGCTATGTCCTCTGGATGGGGCGTTTCGATCCGGAGCACAAGGGAATCGACCTCCTTCTTCAGGCGCTGGCGCTCCTGTCCCCAACGGAGCGGCCCCCACTTCGCCTGCACGGACCGGACGCCCGCTCGGAGGGCAAGGCCGCCATGCGCCAGCTGGTCGGCGCACTCGATCTGGACCGCTGGGTGACGATCGGGGGGCCCATCCACGGGGCCGAGAAGTTCGACCTGCTGGCGCGGGCGCGGGGCTTCGTCTATCCGTCGCGCTGGGAGGCCTTCGGTAATGCCACCGCGGAGGCGGCCGCGCTGGGCGTTCCGACCCTGGTCACGCCCCATCCGCTGGGGCGCCATCTGGCGGGACGCGGGGCCGCCTTCCTCGCCGAGGCGACGCCGGCCGCCCTCGCCGCGGGGCTTCGCGATCTGCTGAAACCGGAAGCCGCCGCCGTCGGGCGCCGCGCGGCCGCTCTGGTGCGCGAGGAGATCACCTGGCCGCGCGTCGCGCGCAGCTGGCTGGAACAGGTCGAGGAGCTGCTGTGACCGTTCCGGCGGCGGGGCATCGGGCCGCCCTCTGGCTTCCGC
This sequence comes from Gemmatimonadota bacterium, assembly GCA_046262555.1. Lineage (GTDB taxonomy): Bacteria > Gemmatimonadota > Gemmatimonadetes > JACCXV01 > JAHWKZ01 > JBHENR01. Next base: position 1,547 of record JBHENR010000021.1, read on the forward strand.
TCCTCCGGCAGCTGACCGAGACGTTTCCCCGCTGGGCGGTGTGGAAGAACGTCGAATCGGCGCTCGCCGGTCACGGTGACGTGGATTCCTTCGCCCCCCCGGCCGACTGGCCCGCCATCGAACAGGTTTTTCTCGGCTGGATCCGGACCAACGGCTTGGGGCCGGCCATCGTCTGCCGCCACATTCCGCAGGGACCCCACTTCGTCACCTGGGAGGATCACTCGCCCTACCTGCTGCAGCTCGATGTGAAGCGGCTCGGCACCTTTCGCGGTTCGGCGCTCATCGACGTGGCGGATCTCGCCCGGCTGTCCGAGCTCGACGGGCGGGGCTTTCGCCGCATACGACCCGGGGCCGAGGGTGTGCTGAAGCTGGTCTACAATGGACTCAAGCCCGGCGGCCGTCGGAATCCGGCGGGCCTGGCGGCCAAGCGCGTGGTCGAGCTCCTCGAGCAGGATCCAGAAGGCATCCGGCTGGCCGCGCGGTTGTTCGGTCCGGCGGCACCCGCGCTCAAGGCCGGCGTGCCGGCCGTGCTGCGGGGCGGGTGGAACCGCCCGGCCATGCTGGCGGTGGAGGCATGGGCTCTCGGTCGATCGCCGGCGCAGCCGCGCGAGCTCGCGGGCCGGCTGTGGCTCAATCTGGTGGGGAAGAAGCGGTGTCCCGTCCTGCAGGTCATTCGCGAGCGCGATCGGCTCCTGCCCGAGGACCGGGAGGCCTGGCTGCGCGACGTCGCGGCCACGCACGTGGTCCGCGGCTGGCCGGTGGCGGCCCCGGCATGAGGGCGGTCGCGTATCGCCAGTTCGTCAGCGGCTATTCCCGCGCCCGGTCCCTCCGGGCGGCGCTGTACAACCGGGTGGCGCGCCGGCTCGCGTTCCGGCGGCCCGGCGGGACGACCTGGATCCGGGTACTCTACTATCACCATGTCTTCGATGACGAGAGGGCCGGCTTTCGCCGGCAGCTCGCCCGGCTCGCCAACGACAGCGACTTCCTCTCGCTGGATGATGCGGTGGAGCAACTGCGCGGCCAAGCGCCCGTACGCGGTCGCTTTACCTGCGTCACGTTTGACGATGGATTCCTCAATCACGCCCGCAACGCCGTGCCGGCGCTGGTCGAGTGGAAGGTTCCGGCGGCCTTTTTCGTCCCCGTCGGCTACCTCGACGGCGCCGCCGCCGAGGACTTCTTCCCCAACGGCGGTCACCCGCCGGTAGACTTCCTCAGCTGGGGCGACTGCCGGGCGATGCGGGCGGCGGGCATGACGATCGGGTCGCACACCGTGCGCCACGCGCGACTGGCCGCGTTGACTCGGGCGGAGGCGGAGACCGAACTGCGCGAATCGAAACGCCGCCTCGAGGCCGAACTCGGATCCCCCTGCCTTCACTTCGCCGCGCCCTGGGGCCGCGCGCGGGACATCGTGCCGGATCGGGATGCCGCGCTCGCGGAAGAGGCCGGCTACCACTCGTTTCTGACGACCCGGCGCGGCGTGCTCCGGGATGGCGGCTCGGCCTTCGCGGTCCCCCGCCTGCACGCCGTCGCCCACTGGGACGCGTGACGATGCCCCCCCCCAGCGCGAAGGGCCTCGTCCTCGTCACCGG
>JBHENR010000022.1:0-2926 GCA_046262555.1 Gemmatimonadota bacterium
CGCGCTGGAGCTGCCAGGCCGGCTCGAGCTGGAACGCGTCGGTCGTCGGGTAGGACCCCGCCGCGGCGTGGGCGGCCTCGAGCGCCGTCTGCAGGTCGAACAGGAGCAGCCGCGGGTCGGTCGACCGCTGAGCGCTCGCGGCCGCTCCCGGCGCCGCTGTCGAAGGGATGCCCCCCGGCGCGCCGAAGCCCACTCCGGGGTTTGCGTCGGGGGCCGGGCGCGAGTCCGCCGGCGGATCACCGCACCCGATCGCCAGGCCAGCGGCGAGACCAATCGCCAGGCCGCTCACGAAATATGATCTGAGCACGGGGCAGCGCATCCGATCGCTCAAGCTATTGCGACCCTCGCCGTCCGCAATGCGCGCGCGACCTCCGCCCGGCCCTCCCCGTCGAGCGACAGCAGCGGCAGGCGCGGCAGGCCCCCGCCCGGCCAGCCGCGCGCATCGAGCGCCGCCTTGATGCCGGGCACGCCGTAGCGCGCGCCGCAGCAGGCCGCCAGCGGCGCCAGCGCCGACTGGGCCCTCACCGCCCCGGCGGCATCTCCCGCCCGGTGAGCCGCCAGCAACGCGGCTACCAGCTCCGGCGCCGCATCGGCGACGGCCAGAATCAGGCCGTCGGCTCCCGCCGTCAGGGATTCGGCGGAGACGTCCGAGCGCCCATTCAGGATGGCGAAGCCCGGTCCGGCCGCCGCCCGCAGCGCCGCCTGCCATGCCAGGTCGCCGGCCGAGTCCTTCACGCCGCTGAGCACGCCTTCGCGCGCGAGCGCAGCCAGCTCCGTCACCGGCAGCTCGACGTGGGTCCGCTGGGGAATGTGATAGGCCAAGAGCGGCAGCGGCGTCGCCGCGGCCACCGCGCGGAAGCAGGCGGCGCGGGCCGCTGCCGTCGTCGGGTAGTAGCGCGGGGGGAGGCACAGGAGCGCGTCGGCTCCGGCGTGGGCGGCCCGCGCGGCCGCCACAGCGGCCCCCAAGCCACTCTCCCGCCCCACCTGAACCACCAGCTGCAGCCGGTCCGGTAACGCCGCGCGGGCCGCGGCCAGGAGCGGCGCCTCTTCGTCCGGCTCGTGCAGCGGGCCCTCGCCGCTGGTCCCGAACAGGACGATGCCGGAGATGGGGAGCGCCGCGTAGCGCGCGATCTGGTCGGCAAGACGGCCCGCGTCGGGAGATCCGTCAGGTGCGAAGGGGGTGGTGACCGGGCAGAAGAGTCCCGCGAGCGGGGCCGTCATCGCGGCCGGGGCCTAGTGATGATCCGCGGCGGTGAACGCCTTCTCCCGCTGATAGAGCCCGAAATGCGAGAGCATCCGGGCCAGCGCCGCGTAGCTGTGGATGTCGCAGAGGTCACATAGATCGTCGTACAACTCTACCGCCTCCCAGCGCCCGTCGGGATCGCTGAAGAATCCGCGCGCCTCGAGGCCCTCCACCAGAAACGGCACGCGGTAGTCCGCATCCACCGGCCCGGCGAGTGGCCGCACGACGCGATCCAGGAAATAGAGATCCTGGAGCACAGTCGCCGGCTCGACCCGGGAACGCATCCGCTCCAGCCGTTCGAACAGCAGATCGTCCATGAGGAGCGAAGATAAGACGACCCCCCGTCGCGGCAACCAGCCCCGGCGTCGCGCCCCCGTCACGCGGCCGGCGCGGCGCGCCACCAGCGTGCCAGCCGCGCCGGCGGAACGCCGACGGCATAGGCCGCGCGCAACAGCCACATCCGCGTCATCGTCCGCACGACGCCCTCGGCCAGCCAGCGGCGGGCGGATGTGAGGAGCGGCCCCCGGCAGATGGCGGGGCGGCCCGTGCGCGCCAGCGCCCGGAAGAGCGCCACATCCTCGAACAGGGGCCAGTCCGGGAAGCCGCCCAGACGGGTGAACACGTCCCGGCGCAGGAAGATGCCCTGGTCGCCGGTTCCGGTGCGGGTCCAGCGGGCGCGGGCGTTGATGCCGCGCGCGATGAGCGGCAGCAGGGGATGCCGCGCGGCCTCGGCCGGCGGGAATCCGATCTGAAAGCACCCCCCCGGCGCACCGGCGGCGATCGCGACGGCGACCTCGCCGACCGCCTCCGGACCCGGCACCGAATCCGCGTGCAGGAACCACAGCACGTCGCCCCGGGCGCAGGCGGCACCACCATTCTGCTGCGCCGCGCGCCCGCGCGGCGCGCGGACTACCCGAGTCGGCGGGGGCGCCGCGGCGCCCGCCCCCCCCACGGGATGCAGCCGCTCCAACGTCCGGGCCACGGTGTCGTCGGTGGAGCCGCCGTCGGCGACGATCACCTCGATCGGAGCGGGCCGGCACGCCGCCAGCGCATCGAGCAGTCGGGGCAGCCGCGTCCCCTCGTTCCACGCGGGGATGATGACGCTGACCGTCGCGACAGGCGTCGGCTCACGCCTCCGTATCGGGCGCGGGGGCGGCGGGCGGCGGCGGACAGGGCACGCGGAACCGGAAGGTGCTTCCCCGCCCGGGAATGGATTCCGCCCAGATCCGTCCGCCGTGGAGCTCGATCAGCTGGCGGCAGATCGCCAGGCCCAGCCCGACGCCGGGATAACTCCGCGTGGACGAGGCATCCACCTGCCGGAACGCCTCGAAGATTTCCTCGAGCTGCCCCGCGGGGATCCCGATCCCCTGGTCCGACACGGTGCCCTCGATCTCGTGGTCGACCGGCCGCGCCCCCATGCGGATCACGCCCTGGCTGGAAAACTTGATCGCGTTCTCCACCAGATTGAGATACACGCGGTAGATCTTCTCCCCATCGAGCCAGCAGGGCGGGAGCGTGTCGGGAAGGTCTATCTGCAGTTCCAGGTCCTTCTCGTCCGCCAACGGCCGCACCGTCTCGAGGACCCCGGCCAGCAGGATGTCGAAGCGAACCATCTCGCGCCGCAGGACATCGCGATCGGTCCGCTGGCGGGCGAAATCCAGCAGCTCGGTGATCATTTCGAGC
>JBHENR010000023.1:0-15408 GCA_046262555.1 Gemmatimonadota bacterium
AGATCCATCACGCCGACGCGGAGCCGCGGACCCTTGAGGTTCTGGGCGGTGAGCGGAGCCGCGCACAGCGCGACCAGGACGATCCCCGCACTGATCGTGACGACGCCCCGTCCGCGGCGCGTCATGGCACCCACACCGACAAGGTATAGGTCTGGCCCGGCAGCCGTCCGCTTCCCAGGTCGAAGATCGGGATCAGGTAAACATTGGTCCATCCCTTGGGCAGCGTCGGCCGGAATACGTGGGTCAGGCGCAGGGTGTCGTTGGGAACAGGCGTCCCGGCGGTTTCCTGCGTCGCGAACGCGGGGCTGCGAATCTCGTAGGAGCTCGCGCCGGGATTGCGGACCCAGGTCGCGGTGAGAGCCCCCTCGGCATACTTGACGGCGATGCCCATGATGATGCCCAGGGTGTTCGGCGTCTTCACCGTGTGGGGTGACGATCCGATTTCGTCTGCGCTTCCCGCAACCGTGGCGAACACCGCGTAGGTGACGTCGAGGTTGCCGGGCACGGAGCAGTCCCGGAAGGACGTTCCCTGGAAGCCCGCCGGCGTGATCGAGAACGACCCCATCTGGGGAGGCGTTCGCTGCAGCCGGTAGGCGGTGGCGTTGGGCACCGCCTGCCACTCGACGTTGAGGCAGGAGCCGACCGCCGCGGTCCCCACGAAGTTGTTGACCACCTCGGTCTTGATGATCTCCGGCGCAACTGTCAGGAGCGCGGTGTTGCGGACCGAGATCCCGGCGCGCTGAGCGATTACGCCGGGCCGGAACACGGCGATGGTCTGGGCGCCGCCGCCGCCCGTCGTGGCAGCCGGCGTCGTGACACAGATGCCGGAGCTGTTCTGGTTGCCGCTGTTATAGATGGCCTGCACGCGGTAGCACACGTTGGTCCCCGCGGGCGCGGCTGCGTCGGTATGCGAGGTGGCGGTCGCCGAAAGGCGCGTGGCCGTGATCCTGGTCCAGGCGCCGGTCGCGGTCGGGCCGCGCTGCACGTGGTAGCCGACGGGGCCTGTGGCTCCCGTCCAGGTGATGTTCACGGTCGTCGCGGCCTGCGCCACGGCGGCGACGTTGGTCGGGGGGCCCTGGGCCAGGACCGTGCCGGCGGTGAGCAGGATATTCAGGAGCGCCAGGCCCCCGCCAGACAGATGCCATCGTGCTTGCATGAGAATCTCCGGTGGGTGGTGGGCTCCATATCGGGGGCGACACTACCACTAAACCTAAGGCGGGCAATTTGGTCCATCAACACCCTCCTGGGCATCAAACGACATTCATGGTCAGAAGGGAGCACGAGTTTGACCATGATTAATGACCATGGTATAATGATCCTCATGATCGACGTCCGGGAGACCATCGCCATCTCGAAGTTCAAGGCCACGTGCCTCGCCGTGCTCGAGCGGGTCCGGCTCACCGGCCAACCTGTCCTCGTGACGCGGCGGGGCGTGCCGATCGCGGAGATCACGCCTCCCCAGCCCCTCACGGCCCCGGGCGACTGGATCGGCTCGATGAAGGGACAGATCCGTATCATCGGGGATATCGTCGGACCGGTTCTCGATTCCAGCGAATGGGAAGCGCTTCGGGATTGAGGTTTCTCCTCGACACGCACATCTGGATCTGGAGCCTGGAAGCATCAGACCGGCTCACGGACCAGGTCCGAGAGGAACTCCGAGCGCCATCTAACGAGGTCTGGTTGTCTCCGGTCAGTGCCTGGGAGGCGATGGTCCTCGTCCAGAAAGGCCGCCTGATCGTCGAGCCACCGCCGCAAGATTGGGTGCGACGCGCGCTCGAGCGCGTTCCCCACCGCGAGGCCCCGCTCAATCACGAGGTGGCGCTTCGCAGTCGCACCGTCTCCCTGCCGCATAACGATCCAGCCGACCGCTTCCTGGCCGCGAGCGCGCAGGTGTACGATCTCACGCTCGTGACGGCGGATGATCGCCTGCTCCATTCCGCTGACTTCGCCGTGCTCGCCAACCGCTGAGTTTGCCGGCGATGTCGATGGAGCCGACCAGGGACCGGCGCCCCCCCGGCTTCACCCGCCAGCAACTCGAATCCTTCCGCGACGGCAGCGTCCCCGACCTGGTGGCCCCGGGCGTCAAGCTGCTGCTGGTCGGCATCAACCCCGGCCTGTGGACCGCCGCCGCCCAGGCCCATTTCGCCCACCCCGGCAACCGCTTCTACAAGGCGCTCCACCTGGCGGGGATCACCGACCGTGTGCTCGATGTCCGGGCCGGATTCGACGCGGCGTCGCGAGCGGCGCTGCTGGACCGGGGCGTGGGGATCACCAACCTCGTCAACCGGGCGACCATTCGCGCCGACGAGCTGACGGCGGAGGAATTGCTAAAGGGCGGGCGGCGCCTGCAGCGGACGGCGCGCAAGTGGCAGCCGGCCGTCGTCGCGGTGGTCGGACTGACGGCTTACCGGACGGCGTTCAACCGCCCGCGGGCGCAGGTCGGACCCCAGCCGGACCACGTTTTGGGCGGGGCGGCGGTGTGGGCGGTGCCGAACCCGAGTGGGCTGAATGCCCACTACGGCGTGGCGGGGCTGGCGGCGCTCTACCGCGCGGCGGCGGAAGCGGCGGGAATCACTTGCGAGAGGGCTTGACATGTGGATAGCATGCATTGATACTCAACACATGCCCAAGATGATTCAGCTGCGCAACGTCCCCGACACCCTGCATCGCCGCCTCAAGGCCCGGGCGGCCCTCGCCGGCATGTCCCTCAGCGACTACCTCATTGCGGAGATCCGAGGTATTGCCGAGCGGCCGACGATGGATGAGTTGCTGGAGCGGATCAGGTCTCGCGGCTCGGTCCAGCCAAGGCGGTCGGCAGCCAGCATGCTTCGCGAAGAGCGCGACCGCCGCTAGGCCGCAGGTTCGTCGATGCTGGTCCTCGATGCCTCGGCGACGATTGAACTTCTGCTGGACTCAACCAGCGCCGATCGCATCCGCGAGCGGCTGTCCCGCGTGGATGAATCATTACATGCGCCGCATGTGCTGGACCTGGAAGTGGCTCAGGTCATGCGCCGGATGGCACGGTTGCGCGAGGTCTCACCCGCGCGGGCCCGAGGAGTACTCGACGACCTCGCCGCCCTGGCCCTCACGCGTTATCCCCACACCGTTCTGCTCGCCCGCATCTGGCAGCTGCGCCACACGGTATCGGCCTACGACGCCGCGTATGTCACGCTGGCGGAAGTGCTCGCCGCCCCCTTGCTGACGCGGGACGCCCGGCTCGCCTCGACGCGGGGCCATGATGCGGTGATCGTGCTGATTTAGCGTCCGGCGCCCTGTTCCTCCGGCAGCAGCGTCACCCGCACCCGCCGCGCGGGGTCGAGCCACCGCTCCGCGGCCTCCCGGATCAGCTCCGCGCTGACCCGCGCGATCAACTCGCCCTTCCGGGCGATGACCTCGAGGTCCTGCCCCTCCGCCGTTCGCCCCATGAGCTGACCCATCCACCAGCCGTTCTCCCGGCGGTTGGTCTCGAGGTCGCGGCGCTGGCCCTCCCGCACCTTTGCGACGGTCGCGTCGTCCACCGCGCCGGCCCGCACGGCGGCGAGCTCCGCGTCCAGCGTGTCCGCCAGCGCCTCGATCCGCGCCGGGTCGGCGCCGAAGCCGACATGGAACCGGTACTCGCCGTCGGGCCACCGCTGGGCGACGCCGCCGACGCCGACCCCGTAGGTGCCGCCCAGGTTTTCGCGCAAGACGTCCCGCAGCCGGATCCGGAGATACTCGGCCAGCGTCGTCATCGCATGGGCGCTCTCGGCGGTCCACTCCAACGGGCCGGTGAAGACGATCTCGGTGCGCGCGGTGGGCTCGATCCCCCGCCGCACCGTCTTCTCGATCACGCCGAGCGGCGGATCGATGCCCGCGTCGCGCCATGACTCCTCGCGGTCGGTCGCGGGCAAGGACGCCAGCCACTGGTCGACGAGCGGCCGGAGCGAGTCAGGATCGAACGCTCCGACAAAGAAAAACGTGAAGTCGCCTGCATCGGCGAACCGATCGCGATAGAAGGCGAACGCCGCGTCGGGATCGAGCCGGGCGGCGTTCGCCGACGTCGCCAGCCAGACCCGCGGATGATGCTGATACAACGTCATTTGTAGCGTGTCCTGCACCGCGGCGTCGGGATCCGCCGCGCGGTTCGCGAACGCATCCTCCAGCCGCGAGCGGAACGCGGTAAAGGCGTCGGCGTCGTGGTGGGGCGCGGTGAACGTCAGCCAGGCGAGCTGAAGCAGCGCCGCCAGGTCGCGGGGCGAGGCGCTGCCGCTTAAGCCCTCGCTGAGATCCTGGATCCAGGGCGTGACGCTGACCTGCATCCCGGCGGTCGCCTTCTCGAGCTCGGCGTGGTTCCTCGCGCCGAGCCCGCCCTCGGACACCAGCGCGCTCGCCAGGTCGGCGGTGACGATCAGCGAGTCGGGCATCAGTGACGTGCCGCCCGGGCTCCAGCCGCCGAACAACACTTCGTCGTCCTTGAAGTCGGTGGGCTTGAGGATGACGCGGGCGCCGTTCGCCAGCGTCCACTCCAGCGCGTCGATCGCCTCCAGCGCCCGCTCGGCCACGATCGCTCCCGGAGGCGGCGGCGTGGCGACCAGCGGCCCCTCGGCCACCCGATCGTCCCAGGGCGTGATCTCCTCCGCGCTGGCCGCGGCGAGCAGGGCTTCGATCGCCGCCGCGGCCGGCGGCGCGACACTAGCCTTTTCCGGCGCGCTCACCAGCACGACCCGATCGTCGGCCCCCAGCCAGACGCGGGCGAGCGAGTCTGTCTCGGTCACGGCGATGGTTGGCAGGAGCTGCCGGACGAGCGCGAGGCTCAGCGCCGCATCGGGCGACGCCACCCCGGTCAGATAGTGATCCGCGGCCTGCTGGGCGTGGCTCGCCGACGGCGTCTTGTCGCGTTCGGCGTAGGCGCTCTCCACCCCCCGCAGGAGATCCACCTTGGCCCGCGCCAGCTCGCCGGCCGCGAACCCATGGCGGGCGGTCCGCTCGGCCTCGACGACGATCGCCGACAGCGCCCGGTCGAGCTCCCCCTCCCGCGCCACCGCGCCCAGCGCCGCGATCTCGGTCGGCCGGACCAGTCGGTCCTGACCGGCGAAGGCGGCCAGAAAGGGCGCGTCCGCCCGCCGCACCAGCTCGGTCAAGCGGGCGTTCAGCATCATGTCATGGAGCGCCTCCACCAGCGACCGCCTGACCCCCGCCACCGTCGCGTCGTTCCGCGCCGGCCGCTTATGATGGAGCGCCACCACGGCGACCGGCATCTCGGGGTCGGTGGCGATCGAGATCAGCGTGCCGGGGTGGGCCGGCACGGGGTACGTCTCGCGCGGGCGCGGCGCCGCCGCCGCCGGCAACAATCCGAACCGCTCGCGAATCCCCGCCGCAACCGAATCGCGGTCGAAGTCCCCTACCGCGATCACCGCCATCAGGTCCGGCCGGTACCAGTCGCGATAGAAGCGCCGCAGCTCGTCAACCGGCGCCGTCTCGACCACGGCCTTCTCACCGATCGGCAGTCGCTCGGCGTAGCGCGACGCGTGGAACACGACCGGCAGGTGCTTGTCCCTGAGCCGCGCCTCGGCGCCCCGCCCCAGCCGCCACTCCTCCACCACCACCGGCCGCTCGCGATCGACCTCCGCCGGATCGAGCGTGATGGCGTGGGCCCACTCGGCGAGCACGTCGAGGCCGGTCTCGAGGAGGGCGGAGCTGTCGGAGGGAACGGTCAGCAGATAGACCGTCTCGTCGAAGCTGGTGTAGGCGTTGACGTCGGGCCCGAACCGCATCCCGATCGCCTCGAGGTAATCGACCAGCTCCTGCTTCGCGAATCGCGCCGTGCCGTTGAACGCCATGTGCTCGAGCAGGTGGGCCAGCCCGCGCTGGGCATCATCCTCCAGCACCGACCCCGCGTTGACCACCAGCCGCAGCTCGGCCCGGTCCTGCGGCTCGCGGTTCTCCCGCACGTAGAGGACGAGCCCGTTAGGGAGGGGGTCGACGAGGACGGCCGGGTCGAGCGGGATGGGGACCGGGTCCTGGGCCCGGGCGGGGGCGGCGAGAAATCCAAGCAGCAGGAACAGCGCCGACAGCCGGGGCGCCGCGCTCATGCGAAAGGATTCACGATTTCGAGACCGGCAAATCGGAAACCGTGTTGCATGTCCTCAGAGTAAAGCACCGAGCATCCCGCATCCGCCGCTGCGCGGACAACGAGCGCATCCCAAAACGACAACTGGTGCAGGCGAAGCAGGTCGATGGCGCCGAGGATGTGATCGAGTGTCAATGTGACCACATCGAACCGACCGAATAGCTCGACCTTGCGCCGCGCGAGTACGGTATCTACACCGAGTCTGCGTGTCGCCACGACGAAGTACTCTTGAAGCACTTGCGAAGAGACGACTCCGGCGCCCTCCAGCCGCGCCTGTTGGACGAGCTCGTTCGCGACTCTCCGCTTCTTCGGGTAGTCCAGGTCGTCGGTGTAGACAAGGATATTTGAATCGAGAAAACTACGAGCGATCATGCAGCTCGTCTCGATTGAACTTCCAACCTCGCGAATGCCCCCCTGCCTGCTCGGAAAGCCGTTCGAGCTCCTCGACATCCCGTCGTGCATCATCCTGAGAGGTCAGACGCTCCAGGTATTCCCGTACCAGTTGATTCACGCTCTTGCCCAGCGAACGAGCCACCGTACGCGCGCGTTGAAGGACCTGGTCTTCGACGGAGAGCGTCAAATTCTTCATTCCCACAGAATAAGTGTACACATAATTCGTGTCAAGTCCAGAATTCACTCTATGCTGCTTATCCACAATAGGTTGCCGCAAGAACCGCAGCATGAATATGCCCGTTGGTCGACACCGCGCTCCCGCCCGCCGGATCCGGGACCCCGGCCAGCGTGGTGAACCGGCCGCCGGCTTCCTCGACGATGGGCTGAAGCGGCGCCGAGTCCCAGATCGCCATCTTCGGGTCGATCATGGCGTCGGCGCGGCCGGTGGCGACGAGAGCGTGGCCCCAGCAGTCACCCCAGGTGCGGAGCCGGCCGGCGGCGGCGGCCAGCGCGCCGAAGCCAGGGCCGGCGCCCCGCGGCAGGCGGGTGAAGTCGGTGCAGCAGACGAGCGCGTCGCCGAGCGCCGACGTGGCGGACACGCGCGCCGCACCCCCGCGCGCAACATCCGCTCCGCGCCACCACTGGCACCCCACTCCCCGCGCCGCCGCCACCGTCTCTCCCCAGGCCGGCAGGTGGATCACTCCCAGCACGGCGTCGTCGCCGTCGAGCAGCCCCAGGAGCACGCCGTAGAGCGGGACGCCGCGGGCAAAGGCGATCGTGCCGTCGATCGGGTCCACCGTCCAGCGCCGGCCGCTGGCGCCGTCTGACGCGCCGAACTCCTCGCCGATGATGCCGTCGCCGGGACACGCCGCGGCCAGCCGCTGGCGCAGGTACTCCTCCGCCGCGCGGTCGGCAATGGTGACAGGCGAACCGTCGGCTTTCTTCTCGACCGTGAGGGACGTGCCGAAGTGGTCCAGCGTGATGCGGCCGGCCGCTCGCGCCGCGCTGACGGCGAATTCCCGTAGCGCGGCGAGCTCGGCCGGCGCGATCACGAGGTCAACATCCCGATCCCGAGCCTAGAGCGATGTGAACAGCCCGCGATCCATCTTGGCGGGGTCGCCGATGACAACGAAGTGGAGCCCGCTGATGTACTGCTGGGCCACCCGCTGGATATCGGCCGGCGTCACTGCCTGGACCCGCTCGACGAAGGCGTCGGCGTTCTCCCAGCCGCCGCCGAGGAGCTCGAATGTCCCGAGCGTGGTCGCCTGGCCCATGTTAGTCTCCTGCCCGAGCCAGTAGCCGGTCAGGAAGACGTTGACGTTTTCCGCCAGCCGCTCGGCCGGGATCGGCTCCGTCTTCAGCCGCTCGACCTCGGCGAACATCACCGGGAGCGTCGCCGCCGGGTCCACCGCGGTGACATACAACAGACCGTAGTTGGCCTGCCGGCCCGAGAGCCCCGCCGCCACCGCGTACGTCAGGTTGCGCTTGGTGCGCACCTCCTCGAACAGCCGATCGCCGAGGATGTCGATCCCCACCCGCATCGCGGCGTAGTCGGGGTGCCCCGGATCCGGTGCGGCGAACCGCCCCAGGATGTAGTTGGTCGGCATCTCCCGCTCGGTGACCGCCAGCTTGGCCGGCGAGACGGTAACTGCCGTGACCGGGCCCGCGGGCGCGCCCCCCGCCGGCAGGTCGCCGAAGGCGTCCTCGATCCGGTCCTCCACGTCATCGGCATCCACGTTCCCGACCACCACGAACAGCAGATTGCTCTTGACCATCCGCTCCGCGTGCCGCGCGACGAGGGCGTCACGAGTCAGTCCGGTAACCGCGGCGACAGTGCCGGTCGGATCGATCGCGTACGGATGCCCAGCGTAGAAGAGGCTGTCCGCCATCACGCCCAGCCAGGTGTCCGGATCGTCCTGCCGGCGGCGCAGATCGTTGACGATCTGGTCGCGCACAAGGGCGACCTCGGCTTCGGGGAACGTCGGATGGAGCACGGCCTGGGTGAACAGCTCCCACGCCGCGTCCCAGTGGGGGGCGACCGCCTGCAGCCGCACGACGCTGAAATCATAGGCCGCCTCGCTGCCGATCTGGGTGCCCGTCGCGGCCGCGCGGGCGGCAAAGGCGTCGCGCGAATACTCCTCGGTCCCGCGCGTCAGGAGCACCCCGACCACCCGGTCCACGCCCGCCGTGGCCGGCGTCAGGGTTGCGCTGCCGCCTCGCCGGTAGAGTCGTACCGCGATCACGTCGCTCGCGTCGTTCGGCTTGATGATGACGGGAATGCCGGCGACCTCGAGCTCCCGCACCGCCGGCGCGTCCTGCGCGGCCAGCCGTCCGGGGGTCGCCGGCGCCGCCACCGCAGCGGCGACGATCAGAATCCAGGTGAAGCGCTTCACTGGGCCACCTCCTGCGCCAGCAGATCCTCGGCCGTGAGGTCGATCGCGGCCCGCGCCTCGGGAGAGATCAGCACGCCGCTGACATGCGGCTTGCCGATCAGGTACTCCCGCGCGAGCTCGGCGATGTCGTCCGGCTCGACCGCCTGCATGTTCTTCACGTATCCCCGGAAATAGTCCACGTCGGCCACCGCCCACCAGAAGCCGACGGTGTGGGCCAGGGAGCTGGCCCGCTCCCGCTCGTACAGCTGCTGCACGCCCAGCAGGGCGCCGGCGGCCTCCAGTTCCTCCTCGGTCACGTAACCGGGCTCACCGAACCGCGCCACCTCGGTCAGGAGCGCCCGGTGGACGGCCAGGGCGTTCTCCGGCGACGTTTCGGCGCTCACCCAGATCGGCCCGACGAAGGCCTGGGTGTAGTAATTGAAATCGGCGCTGAACGCGAGCCCCGACTCGACCAGCGCCTTGTAGAACTTGCTGGTGGGTTGGGCCAGCACCGTGGACAGCAGGTCCGCCGCGTAGGTGGCGTCCGGATCATCATCCACGCTGGGTCCGTGCCAGCTCACCTGAACCGTCACGCTGTTGACCGGCTGCTCGACGACGACCGCCTGGGTGGCGGCCAGCGGCGGCGGCTCGGGCATCGGCTCGGCGAACGGGTCCGCGCCCGTCTCCCAGTCGCTGAAGATCTGCTCGGCCAGCTCGAAGCCCCGCTCGGGGGTGATGTCGCCGGCCAGGATCAGCGCGCTGTTGTTGGGGACGTAGAACCGATTCTGGATCGTCCGCATCTTCTCGGTCGTCGTGGTGAGGATGACGTCCCGGTTGCCGATCACGTTCTTGCGCGAGAAGTGCGCCGGCGTCCACAGCAGCGTGTCGATCGCCCGTCCCAGGTGGAACCCGGGGTCGGCCTCGTTGCGGTCGAACTCGCCGATCACCACCGGCCGCTCGCGCACCAGCTCGTCCTCGAGGAACAGCGGGTAGCGGATGGCGTCCTCCATGAACTGCATCGCCGGGACGAGACTGTCGACGCCTACGGTGATGTAGTAGTTGACCCGCTCATCCGACGTGGTGCCGTTCCAGAAGCCGCCCAGCTCGTTCGTCCGCTCGAGGTACTTCTCCTGGCTGGGAATCGTCCGGTTGGCCTTGAAGAACATGTGCTCGTAGAGGTGGGACAAGCCGTTGTAGTCGGGCGGCTCGGTATACGAGCCGTTCTTGACGTCGAGCTCGACCGTGACGAGCGGCACCGCGTGATTCTCGACGATGATGACGTCCAGACCGTTGGCGAGCTCCCGGGTGTGGATCGGCAATTCGTCCTGGGCCGCGAGCGGCGCCGTCCACAGCAGGGCGAGCACCACCCATGAGACAATCCGCATGGAAGACCTCCTGACAGAATGGGAGGGGGGGCGGAGCCACCCCGGGCCGTCAATATATATCTCCGGCCCAAAAAACCGGGGTCGAACCGCGCGTGGCGGATCGACCCCGGCGACACAGGCCGGCGACACAGGGAAGCACGCGGGATCTAGAGGGTGACGCTGCTCTCGAGCCGGATCGTCAACACCGTGCCGGCGTTGAGCGCGACCTCCTGGTCGTTCCGGGCCGAGCCCATCGCCGCGCCGCCGGCCCCGCCGGCCGCGGCACCGATGGCCGCCCCCTTCTTGCCGCCGATGGCGGCGCCGATGGCCGCGCCGGCGCCCGCGCCGATCGCCGTTTCGCGGGCCGGGAACCCCTTGTCACCATACGAATGGCCGCCGGAGACCGGCGCCGCCGCGATCGACCGCGTGCCGGAGACGGTCTCGACCGAGCGCGCGTCGAGCGTGACCGAACCCTGGCCCGTCGCGTCGCCTTCGTCTATGCCGCTCACGACGCCGGAAACGGTCGCCCCGCCGGGAATGACGACCCGCCCGCCGACCACGACGTCACGGGTGACCCGGCCGGTCCACGAATCGCCAACATTGTTGTGCTCCGAGTCGATCTGCGCCAGCAGCGAGACCGGAATGTGCGTGCCGGCCGGAATCGAGCTGACGCGCGACGGGGCCGGGGTGTTGGCGTTGCTGGAGGTGTTGCTGGACGGGCGATTGACCGGCACCTCGCGCACGACGGTCCGCTCGCGGATGATCACCGGGCGGTCGTCGTCGTCCTCATCGATGACGTCGATTTCGTCCTCGGACGGATCGCCGTCGCCGAGTGCTATCGGGCCGTTCTCCTCGACGACGATCGGCTCGCTGTCGTCGGGGTCCCCGTCGCCGCGATTGCAGCCCATCAGCCCGAGGCCGAGGACGCCGAGCAGGACGGAGTAGCGGGCAGTGTTCAACAAGAAACGCATGGCAGTCCTCCTTCCACTGGATGATGAGCGGTTCGTGCTATCCAGTAATAGCGTCCCCGGACGGGGATTGTTCCGTGGTTCCGCGACCATTTTGTCTACTGGATGACGTTTATTGGCATGACATTAGCCCGATCCGCCAATAGCTTGCGGCGCATGACGGGACGGTTAGGCGTACTGACGAGCGGCGGCGACGCGCCGGGGATGAACGCGGCGATCCGGGCCGTCGTGCGGGCGGCGGCCGAGGCCGGGCGGGACACGGTCGGCTTTCAGCGCGGCTACACCGGGTTGATCGACGACCTCGCCCTGCCGCTGACGCCGCGGACGGTCGCCAACATCATCCAGCGGGGGGGGTCGATCCTCGACACGAGCCGCGAGCGCCGCTTCCGCGAGGCCCCGGCGCGGGGGACGGCCTGCGCCACGCTGGCCGCCCACGAGTGCGACGCCCTGATCGCTATCGGAGGCGAAGGCACGATGCGCGGGGCGGCGGCGCTCCAGTCGGAATGGGACGGCGCCGTACTCGGCGTTCCCTCGACCATCGACAACGATCTGGGTGGCACCGATGCATCGATCGGCCACGACACCGCCTGCAATACCGCGCTCGAGGCGATCGATCGGATCCGCGACACCGCCAGTGCGCTCGACCGGCTGTTCTTCATCGAGGTCATGGGGCGCCATCGCGGCTTCATCGCCCTCGACGTCGCCGTCGGCGGCGGGGCCGAGGCCGTGCTCATCCCCGAGGTCCCGCTCGACACCGCCTGGCTGCTCGAGGTCATCCGCGACAATCAGACGCGGGGCAAGGTGTCGTGCATCATCGTCGTCGCCGAAGGCGCGCACCCGGGCGGGGCGCGGGGCCTGCTGCAGGAGCTGGAACAACCGCTGAAGCTGAGCGTGTCCCCCGATGCGGGACCGCGCGTCACGATCCTCGGCCACATTCAGCGCGGAGGAAATCCCACCGTGCGCGATCGCGTGCTGGCAAGCCGCCTCGGTGTCGCCGCGACGCACGCCGCGCTGGCGGGAACGCGCGGTCATCTGCTCGGCGTGCGCGGGCCGCAGGTGTGCGCGACACCGTTCGTGGATGCGCTCGCGGATGCGAAAGAAATCGATCGCACACTGCTCGCGATGGTGAATGTGCTCGCCGGATGACGCGCGACGCGGAAAAGTTTTTTTTTGATTTGGTGAGAAAAGTGTTGCACGTCGCCGGTCACTTGTGATAAAATCTTGTTGTCGCGTGGTCTGAAGGCGTTCGTCAAGCACAGACCAGGAGGAACCGACAATGGCAGCAAAGAAGAAGTCGACCAAGAAGGCAGCCAAGAAGTCGACCAAGAAGGCTGCGAAGAAGTCTGGCGCCAAGAAGAAGAAGAAGAAGAAGTAGCTCGTCGTTCCACCGTTTCACAGAGTTCCACCGTTTCACAGATCGGACAAGCTCTGACTGATCGTTCGAGACCACGACGATACGCATCACACGAGAGCCCGCGAAAGCGGGCTTTCGTGCACGTGCGCGCCTTCGCGGCGCTCGCCGCGCTGGCCACCCTGGGAAGCGCCGCCGGCTGCGCGCCGCGCGCGGCCCGCGGCGGCCACGCGCCGCGGACCGAACTCGCCGCGACGCTCGACCGGGCGCTGGCCGACCCTGCGCTGCGGCAGACCGGCGCGGCGGTCCTCGTCGTCTCGCTCGACCGCGGCGACACGCTCTATTCGCGCGAGCCCGACCGGCTGTATACGCCGGCCTCCAACCTCAAGCTGTTCACCGCGGCCACTGCGCTCCACGTGCTGGGCGCCGACCACCGCTTCCGGACCGCCCTGGTGGCGACCGGCCCGGTGCGGGGCGACACCCTGCTCGGCGACCTCGTGCTGATCGGTCGCGGCGATCCAGACCTGGTCACCGCGCATCTGGCCGCGCTGGCGGATACTGTCGCCGCGCGCGGCATCCGCGCCATCCGCGGCGACGTGCGGGCGGACCCGAGCTGGTTCGATGCGGTGGAGTGGGGCGCGGGGTGGATGTGGGATGACGGGCCCTACTGGTACTGGCCGTTCCTCAGCGCGCTGACGGTGAACGACAACACGGTGTCGCTGCGGCTGCGCCCCGGCGCGGCGCCGGGAGCGCCTGTCGCGGTCGCGCTCGACCCCCCGACCGACTACATGACCGTGCGGGTCACCGCGACGACCGGCCCCGCGGGCTCGCCGTCGACGCTCGACGTCGATCGCCACTGGACGCCGCGTCGCGAGAACGTCATCGACGTGACCGGCAGCCTGCCGCTGAACGCCGACAGCCTGGTCGAGGTGCGGTCGGTCGAGGACCCCGCGCTCTACGCCGTGACGCTCCTGACCGAGTTGCTGGCGGCCCGCGGCGTCCAGCTCACCGGCACGGTGCGTCACGGGCCGCTCGACCCGCGGGAGGCGGCGGCCGACACGCTCGCTCGCCACGACTCGGACTCGCTCGCCGTCAGCGTGCGCAATTTCCTCAAGATCAGCGACAATCTGACCGGGGAGCTGCTGCTCAAGGCGATCGGCGCGGTCACAGCCGGCCCGCCCGGCAGCTACGCCAAGGGGCTCGCCGCCGAGCGCGCCTTTCTGGCCGACGCGGTCGGCCTCGACACGCTGGCGCTCCGGCTCGCCGACGGCTCCGGGGTTTCCCGCTACAACTTGGTAACCGCGCGCCAGCTGGTGCACCTCCTGGCCTACATGGCGGGCCGCTCCGACCTCGGTCCGGTGTACGCCGCGGCGCTCCCGATCGCGGGCGTGGACGGCACGCTCGAGAATCGCCTGGGTGACACCGCCGCCGCCCGCCGCGCGCTCGCCAAGACGGGTTCACTGGAGGGCGTTTCCACCATTTCAGGCTACGTCCTGAGCGCCGAGGGGGAGCGGCTCGCGTTCAGCGTGCTGATGGAGTTCTACGTCGGCTCGACCACGCCGCGGCGGGTGGTCCAGGACTCGCTCGTCGCCGCGCTCGCCCGCTTCCGGCGCTAGCCCGAATCCCCTATCTTGCCGGCGTTCCGGAAAGCGAACGCCACCCCTGCAAGGAGGCTCCCGTGCGCAAGGAAGTCATCGACCAGTTCGCCGCCCTGATTACCGCCGCCTTCGGTCTGGTCGCGGCGCTCGCCTGGAACGGGGCGATTCAGGCCGCCTTTGTCTCGATCTTCGGCGAGGCGGGGAGTCTGACGCCGCTGTTCGGCTACGCCGTCGTGGTCACGATTCTGGCGATCGCCCTTACGCTCTGGATCGGCAAGCTCGCGGCGAACGCCGCGCGGCGGGCGGACCTGGAGGCTGCGGCGGTGGCGCCTCAGCGAAATTAGCGCGGGGGACTAGCGGGCGAAGCTCGCCGGCGGCCCGGCCACCGCGGCCGCGCCGGTCGCCTGAAGGCCCACCGGGATCGAGCGCCGGATCGCCAGCGTCCCGGGGTCGATCACATCGATCGCCCCGGGCACGACGGCGTGACTCTCCATCGACAGGTAAACGGTGCCGTCGGGTCCGAAGGCAAAGGTGTGGGGGTGGCTCGCGCTCGAGGGGTTGGTCGCCACCACCGTCTCGCTGGCGAGATCCACCACCGAGTACGTCTGGTCGTTCCGGTTCGGCACATAGAGCCGCCGGCCCGCCGGGTCGACCTGCAGCAGGTACGGCCCGTCGCCGACCGGAATCGCGGCCGTGATCGTCCCGAACCGGGCGGTGGGCATAACCCGCACTTCCCCGTGCCGGTGGCAGGCGATGTAGAGCTTGGAATCGTCGCGGGCGATGGCCAGGCCGGCGGGGTAGCAGACTTTGTTCTCGGCCCGATCCTGACGGGTGAGGACATTGGTCGAATCCACCACCGCCAGCGAGGCCACGCTGATCTTCTTCAGCACGTTGTCGCGGGTGCAGGCGGCATAGACCCACTTGCCGTCGTGAGAGGCCACCAGGCCGTGCGGTTTGGTGCACACGGGAATCTGCTGCACCTCGGTCATCGACGGCGTGTAGATGACCGAGACGGTGTCGAGCTGGGGATCGCCATGCAGATTGTAGTTGGCGACGAACAGCCAGATGCCGTCGGGCGTCAACGCCAGCGTGGCCGGGAACAACCCGACCGTCGCGCGCCCGGCCAGCGAGTCCTTCCCCGTCGCCAT
Source organism: Gemmatimonadota bacterium (assembly GCA_046262555.1). Classification (GTDB taxonomy): domain Bacteria; phylum Gemmatimonadota; class Gemmatimonadetes; order JACCXV01; family JAHWKZ01; genus JBHENR01. The sequence goes on from JBHENR010000023.1 coordinate 15,304, forward strand.
CTTCCAGATCGCGCCATAGGGAAAGCCGTGGGCGATGGAGATGTAGTAATGCGCCCCGCCCGGCGCGAGCGCGAGTGCATGGACCCCCTCGATATCCTCGGGCGA
>JBHENR010000024.1:0-11299 GCA_046262555.1 Gemmatimonadota bacterium
GAGCGGGGTCGAGCGGCCGGCTGGGCGTGCTCGACGCCGCGGAGTGCCCGCCGACGTTCGGGACCGATCCGTCGCTGGTCGTCGGCATCATCGCCGGGGGGCCGGCGGCGCTCACCCGGGCCCAGGAAGGCGTGGAAGACCGGGTGGACGAGGGCGCCGCCGCGCTCGCGGAGCAGGCGGTCGGACCGACCGACGTGGTCGTCGGGATCGCCGCCGGAGCGACAACCCCCTTTGTACTCGGAGCGCTGGCCGAGGCCCGCCGCAGGGGTGCGCGGACGGTCTTCGTGACGTGCGTGCCACCGGAGGACGCGCCCACCCCCCGCGACGTGAACGTGGCCATCGCCCCGCTGACCGGTCCCGAGGTGATCACCGGCTCCACCCGCCTCAAGGCGGGCACCGCGACCAAGCTGGTGCTCAACATGCTGACGACCGCGTCGATGATCCGGCTCGGCAAGACGTACGGCAATCTGATGGTGGATCTCCAGGTGACGAACGCCAAGCTCGAGGACCGCGGCCGGCGGATCCTGCGGGAGCTGCTGGGGGTTGGCTATGACGAGGCCGGGGGGCTGCTGGCGGCAGCCGGCGGGCGGGTCAAGACGGCGCTTGTGATGCACCGGCGTGGGGTGGAGCGGGAGGAAGCGGAAAAGTTGTTGGACGCGGCGGGGGGTTTTCTCCGGCAGGCGTGGGAGTAAATAGCGAAAGCCCCCTTCTTGCGAAGGGGGCTTTCTACGCCACCACCACGGGGCCGCGGTAATTTGTCGTGGGCGGCGGCGGTCTCGAAAAATGATACCCGCCCGTCTGCGGGACGGTTCCGCTCGCACCGAAAAAATTTCCCCCATCACGCAAGCGGTTGATTCCCTTCGGGATGATTGCCGCGGGGGATCAATGACAATAGCAGGAGTCGGGCGGCAGGTAGCTCTGCCCGGGCGCGAGTAGTTTCCCTGCGTGCGACTCGACGCCACCACTCCCCTCTTGAATGGGGACATTCCGGCCCTCGTGATCGGCCTGATGTCCGGCACGTCGGCCGACGGCGTGGACGCAGCCTGCTGCCGGCTGTCGCATCCGGCCGGCGGATCGCTCGCGTGGGAAGTTCTCGGAACGACGTCGCACGCCTATCGAGAGGGACTGGGTGAGGCCCTGCGCTCGCCCGAGCGGCTGGTGGTGCCGGAGCTCGCGGCGCTCCATGTCGAGATCGGCCTCGCGTTTGCCGAGGCGGCGCGCGCCACCGCCCGGGCGGCCGGCATTTCGCTGGCCGATGTCGCCCTGATCGGCAGCCACGGGCAGACGGTGTGGCACGATCCACGGGGAGCGCGCGGCGGGATTCCCACTACGCTCCAGATCGGCTCGCCGGCGGCGATCGCCGAGGAGACCGGATGCGTCGTGTGGGCAGACTTTCGCCCTGCTGACGTCGCCGCTGGCGGAGAGGGCGCGCCCTTCGTGCCCTATGTCGACTGGCTGTTGTTCACCGATCCGGCGCGCTGGACGGTGTGTCTCAATCTGGGAGGCATCGCCAACGTGGCCCTGTTGCCCCCCGGGGCGGCCGCTGCCGACGTGATCGCCTTCGACACCGGGCCCGGCAACATGGTGCTCGATCATCTGGCGCAGAAACTGCTCGGCGCGGCGCACGATGCCGGCGGCGCGCTGGCGGCCCGCGGCCAGGTGAACGCCGAACGGCTCGCCGCCGCGCTCAACGATCCCTATTTCGCGCGCCCCGCGCCCAAGTCCACCGGGCGGGAGGAGTTCGGCGCGGGGTTCGTCGAGCGCCATTTTTCCCCGCTCGAGGCACTCGCCCCGGACGGGGTGACGGAGCGGTTCGCGACCGCCGCCGCCCTCACGGTGGAGTCGGTGGCGCGCGCGCTGGAGGGCGGCGCGGGCGCGCCGCGCGTGCCGCCGGATTCCGACATCCTCGTGGCGGGCGGCGGGCGCAACAATCTGACGTTGATGGACGGGCTCATCGCCCGCTGCGCGCCCCGCCGGGTCCTGCCGGTGGACGAGCGGGGCCTCGACGGCGACGCCAAAGAGGCGGTGGCGTTCGCGATCATGGCCTACGAGAGCGCGCTCGGCCGCGCCGTCAACCTGCCATCGGCCACCGGCGCGCGGCACCCGGCGCGGTGTGGCGCGCTGACGTTCCCGCCGCCGGGGGGACCGCATCACGGCTAGCCCCGACCTCACCGCCGCCACGACCCCCTCGGCCCGCCTCGGCGCCCTGCGCCGGGCGACGCGCCTGCTGGCGATCCCGACCGAGCCATGACCCGTCTCGACGATCACGCCCTCGCCGGGCAGCTGATCTGCATCGCGCTGCGGGATTACCACGGTGATCCCGCCCAGCGGGCGGCCTTTCTCGACGACCTGGCGGCGCACGGGTGGGGCGGGGTGATCGTTTTCGGCGGCACGCTGAGCGCGGTGCAGGCGCTGCTCGCCGAGGCGCAGGCGCGGTCGCCGATTCCGCTCCTGGTCACGGGCGACTTCGAGCGCGGGTTCGGGCAGCAGTTTCCGGACGGGGGCACGGTCTTCCCCCCGCTCATGGCGCTGGGGGCGGCGGGCGATCCGGCGCTGGCGCGCGCGGTCGGCCGGGCCACCGCGCGCGAGCTCGCGGCGCACGGATTTCACGTCAACTTCACGCCGGTAGCCGATCTGGCGCAGGAGCCGGCCAATCCGATCGTCGCGACCCGCTCGGCGGGAGATCACCCCGCCCAGGTCGCGGGGATCGTCGCGGCGACAGTCGACGGGCACCAGGCGGCCGGCATCGCGGCGTGCGTCAAACATTTTCCCGGCCACGGCCGCACCACGCTCGACAGTCATGCGACGCTCCCGATTGTGGACGCGACCGCGGAGGAGCTCGCGGCCAGCGACTGGATTCCGTTCCGCGCCGGGCTCGCCGCCGGCGCGCGGATCGTCATGAGCGCCCACGTCGTGTTCCCCCGGCTCGAGCCCGACGGCGCCCGCGACCGGCCCGCGACCTTCAGCCGCGCGCTGGGCACGGATCTGCTCCGCGGTGACTGGGGTTTCGAGGGACTCCTCTGCAGCGACGCGCTGATGATGGGCGCGCTGGCCGGCTCGGCGCCGGAGGCGGCCGCGATCCGGGCGCTGGAGGCTGGCGTGGACTGGCTCCTCTACCCGCCGGACCCGCCCCGCGTCCACGCCGGGCTGGTCGCGGCGCTGGCGTCGGGGGCGGTCAGCCGGGAGCGGTGCGAACAGGCGGCCGAGCGCCTCCGCGCGCTCAAGGCGTGGTGCGGGGTGGACCGCACGGTGTCGGGTGGCGCCGGGGCGTCCCTTTCGCACGTCAGCGCGGCGCCGCTGGCGGAGGCGGTGGCGAGCGCGGCCCTGACTGCTGCGCCCCCCGAGCCGCCGCCGGGGTCGGCGTGGCCCGACCGGGCGCAGTGGGTCGCCATCCTGGATGGCGCCATCACGCCGGCGGAGCTGGTGCTGCCGCGGGAGCTCGGTCCCGACGCCGCGGAGACGTTCCTCATCATCGATACGACTGCGGACGAGGCCACCGTCCGGAAGGGAATCAAGCAGGCGCGGCGGCGTAGCGCCAATGCGTGGGTGGCGTGCGCGGTCTTCAGCCCGGTGCGGGCGGCGCAGGGCCGCTCCGGGCTGTCGGCCCTCGGGCGCGAGGCGGTCGCGGCCGCCTGCGACGACGCCCGGGAGGCGGTCTTGCTCGTCTTCTCCAACCCGCGTATCGTCTTGGAGTTAACCCCCCCATCCCGGATCGTCTGGACGTACGGTGAGGACGCGGCCTGTCAGCGCGCCGCCCTCGCCTTTCTGCGGGGCGCCCGCCCCGCCGTCGGCCGCCTGCCGGTGCGCCTGTAGCGGGCTTGGCCGATGGTGAACCTGGCCCGGGCTTCACGGGTATTGGAGGCATGCCAACCATGAGCGTTCGACACACATCCCGGATCGGCCTGCTGGTGCTGGTGCTGGGCCTGGGCTTCGTCCCCACGATTCTCCCATCACAATCAGCGTACGCCCAGACCAGCGGCACCTTCGCGGTCCCCCGGGGCCTCGAGAGCTCGGTGGATTTCTGGAAGAAGGTCTACAGCTCCTGGAGCGAGGATGAGGTCGTCTTCCACGACCGCGATGACCTGGCGGTCGTCTACTACAAGTTTCGTCAGAAGAAATCCACCACGCCCAGCCAGTACGCCGCCAATGAGGCGACGCAGGAGCAGATCATCGCCAAGTACCGGCGGATTCTGCTCGACCTCGCGGCCCGGAATCCCGATCCGCGCACCCTGGACGACGAATACGAGGATGTCTATGAGGCGTTCCACGGCACCGGCAGTCCGGCGCGGTGGAGCGAAGCGGCCGACCGGATCCGCGTCCAGCGCGGCCTGAAGGAGCGTTTCCTGCAGGGCCTGATGCACGCCGGCCAGTACCGCGAGCACATCCTCCGCATCTTCCGCGAGGAGGGCGTCCCGGCGGAGATCGCCTGGCTGCCGATGGTCGAGTCGAGCTTCAACGTCGAAGCCCGCTCATCGGTCGGCGCGGCCGGGATCTGGCAGTTCATGCCGGCGACCGGGCGTCTCTACATGCGGGTGGATGGCACGGTGGACGAGCGGCTCGACCCGATTCTGGCGGCCCGCTCCGCGGCGCGGCTGCTCAAGCACGATTATCAGGGCCTGGGCTCGTGGCCGCTGGCGCTGACGGCCTACAATCACGGCTACAATGGCATGCGGCGCGCCGTGCGCGAGGTGGGCACGAACGACTACATGACGATCCGCCGCCGCTATACCGGCCCATTGTTCGGCTTCGCCTCGAAGAACTTCTATGCCGAGTTCCTGGCGGCGCTCGAGATCTCCGAGAACCCGGACCGGTTCTTCGGCGTGCATCGTCCATTTCAGACCCTTGAGTTCGACACCACCACCATGCCCACGCAGATGGCGCTTCGGGACATCGCCACCGCGATCCAGGTGGACGCCCAGCGGTTGTGGAAGCTGAACCCCTCGCTCACCGACGCGGTGTGGCGCGGCCAGCGGAACGTTCCGGCCGGGTTCCGGCTGCGGGTGCCGCCGGGCTATGGCCGCGAGGCGCCGCTCCAGCTCGCCGCGGCGTCCGCCGGCCGCAGCGGCAACCGGGTGCGCACCGTCGAGCCCGTCGCCGGCGGGGAGACGCGCTATTACACGGTGCAGCGCGGCGATACGTTGAGCTCGATCGCGGCGCGGCACAACGTTTCGGTCGCCGAGCTGATGGCCCTCAACGCGCTCCGCGACCGGAACCGCATCAGCATCGGCCAGCGGCTGAAGGTCGGCGGCTGACGTAGGACGCAGCGCGCCGCCGCTGGCGGCGCCGGGGCCGGTTCCCTAGGTTGGGGCCGGCCGATGGATCTCCTCTCCCGCTTCTTCGCACAGCTCCACTGGGCCGACTGGCTCATCCTCGCGGCGTACTTCGGGATGTCGCTGGGCGTGGGGCTCTACTACACCAAGCGCGCCGGCAGCTCGACGGCCGAGTTCTTCGTCTCCGGGCGCAATCTCCCCTGGTGGCTGGCGGGGACCTCGATGGTCGCCACCAGCTTCTCGGTGGATACGCCTTTATTTGTAACCGGCCTCGTCCGCACCCAGGGCATCCAGGGCAACTGGATCTGGTGGTGCTTCGCCATCGGGGGCGTGCTGGCGACGTTCTTCTTCGCCCAGCTCTGGCGCCGCACCGAGGTGCTGACCGATGTGGAGTTGACCCAGATGCGGTACGCCGGCCGCTCGGCGGCCGCGCTCAGGGGCTTCCGGGCGATCTACATGACGCTCTACGCCAACTGCCTGACGATGGCGTGGGTCTGCCTCGCCATGAAGGTGGTGTTCGAAGTCGTGCTCGATGTCGGGCCGCTCGAGGCGACGGTCTTCTCGGCCCTCATCACGCTCGCCTACTCGACCCTCTCGGGCCTCTGGGGCGTGGTCGTCACCGACCTGATCCAGTTCTTCATCGCGATGGCGGGGGCCGTGCTGCTGGCCATCTTCGCCATCGATGCGGTGGGCGGGCTGGGCCCGATGCTGGAGCAGCTCCGCGCGATGGGCCACGGCGGCGCGCTGTCGTTCCTGCCGCCGCTGGGAGATGCCGCGCCGGGAGCGGCCGCGGCCGCTCCGTCCGGGGTGCCGGGCTGGCTCACGTGGAGCTCTACCGCGCTCGCCACGTTCCTCGTCTTCATCACCTTCCAGTGGTGGGCCAACAAGAACGCCGACGGTGGGGCGGTGGTGATCCAGCGGATGGCGGCGTCGAAGAACGAGCGCGAGGCGGTGCTCGGCACGCTCTGGTTCCAAGTCGCCAACTATGCGCTCCGGCCGTGGCCGTGGATCCTCGTCGCGCTGGCGTCGCTGATTCTGTATCCGGTGATGGAGAACCCCGAGCTCGCCTATCCGCAGGCGATGGTGGACTTGCTTCCGGCCGGCCTCCTGGGGCTCATCCTGGCGTCGCTGGTGGCGGCGTTCATGTCCACGCTCACGTCGTACATCAACCTGTCGGCGGCCTACCTCGTCAACGATCTGTACCGGCCGTTCATCGCCCGCGATCGCAGTGAGGATCATTACGTCATGATCGGCCGGGTCGCGTCCGTACTCGCGCTGGCGGTGGGCGTGGTGATCGGCTACTACGCCACCAGCATCGCGACCCTGTTCCGGCTCCTCCTCCAGCTCGGCGCCGGCATCGGGCTGGTCTACATCGCCCGCTGGTTCTGGTGGCGGGTGAACGCCTGGAGCGAGATCTCGGCCATGATCGCCTCGTCGGTGCTGGGCGCCCTGCTCGAGCTGAGCCCCCGCTGGGGCGGGCCGACGTTCCCGTTCGCGGCCAAGTTGCTGCTCAACATCGGCGGCTCGACGATCGTCTGGGTGACGGTGATGTACCTCACGCCGCCGGTGCCGCTCGCCAAGCTGACCGAGTTCTACCGCCGGGTGCGGCCGCCGGGGTGGTGGGGGCCGGTGCGGAGCGCCATCAGCGAGGCGCCGGGCGCGCGCACCGCCGGGCTGCGTCAGGGGATCCTGCTGTGGTTCCTCGGCGCCGTGTTCATCTACGCCGCGCTGTTCGGGCTGGGCAAGCTGCTGCTGCTCGAGTGGATGTGGGGGGTCGTCTTCAGCGTGGTGGCGGTGGCCAGTGGCTGGGCGCTCGCCCGGCAGCTGACCCGGGATCGCCTGGCGCGACTGTTCGGCTGATCCCACCCCGCCGGGCATGATCCTGCCCATCACGACCCCGTTCCCCCCGATGGAGGCGCAATCCGTCGAGGAGCTTCCCACCGGCGCCGGCTGGCAGTACGAGCCGAAATGGGACGGTTTCCGCTGCCTGGCGTTCCGCGACGGAAAGGCGATCCAGCTCCAGGCGAAATCAGGAAAACCTCTGGGCCGCTACTTCCCGGATGTCGTGGCACTGGTGGCGGGGCTCGCGCCGAAGCGGTTCGTCCTCGACGGCGAGATCGTCGTGCCGGCCGGCGACCGGCTCGATTTCGACGCGTTGCTGCAGCGGATTCACCCCGCGGCCAGCCGGGTGCAGAAGCTCGCCACCGAGACGCCGGCCTTCCTGGTCGCGTTCGACCTGCTGGTGGACGAGAAGGGCAATTCGCTGGTCGAGGCACCGCTGAGCGCACGGCGGAGGGCGCTCGAGGCGTTCGCCGCCGCCCACCTGGGAGGGGGCGCGGGGATTCGCCTCTCGCCGGCGACCCGCTCGCTGACCGTCGCCCGGCGCTGGCTCACCTCGCCCGGGGGCAACCTCGACGGCGTCATCGCCAAGCGGCTGGACGCTCCGTATGGGGCGGGCGAGCGGACCGCGATGCAGAAGATCAAACGGTACAAGAGCGCCGACTGCATCGTGGGGGGCTTTCGCTATTCCGAGGGGAAGCCGGTCGTGGGGTCGCTGCTGCTGGGCCTCTACGACGACGACGGGCTGCTCCATCACGTCGGGTTCACCTCCGGGCTCAAGGCGGCCGAGCGGCCGGCGCTGACGCAGCGACTGAAAGCGCTGATCGCTCCACCGGGCTTCACCGGCCGCGCGCCCGGCGGCCCCAGCCGCTGGTCGACCGAGCGGTCGGCCGAGTGGGAGCCGCTCAAGCCGAAGCTCGTCGTCGAGGTGATCTACGACCACGTTTCAGGCGGGCGATTCCGCCACGGTACGCGGCTCCACCGCTGGCGGCCCGACAAGGCGCCGGCGCAGTGCACGCTGGAACAGATCACGGGGGGTGGGGCGAGCTTCCGGAAGCTGCTGAAGGCGCGCTGAGCGCCGCGGGCGGCTAGTACCAGTCGCCAGCGGCGGGCTTGCGGGGGGTACGCTGGGCGAGCGGAATGACGAACCGGATCGCGCTCGTCACGGCGTCGACGCTGCAACTCTTGTTGTCGACCAGGCCGGCCGCTTTGCCGAGCGGAATCAGCCGCTCCTGCTGGATGTAGCCCGGCTGACCCCGCTTGGGCGTAAGCGCCCAGATCGCCCCCTCGGGGGTGATCGCCTGCCGCAGCCGGGCGAACGCGGCGCGGATCCCGGCGTCCTCGACCCGGTACAGGATCACATTGACGGGCTCGCTGTCGTCGTCGCCCACCAGCCCGTCGCCGGCGCGCTCGCGGAGGCGCGGGAGCAGCTCGTCGGGAATCGCCCCGACGATCCGGACCCGCATCCCCTCGGCGATCCCCAGTTTGTCGAGGACGTCGCGGTGGGCGTACGATTTTTCAGCGGCCATGCGAAGAATATACGCCGCGGGTAGTTTGGCGCGATGCGCACCTGGTTGAGCCTTCTCCTGCTTCTCGGCGCGGCGCCGGCCGCATACGCCCAGGGCGACGCGACCGCGGAGCCATTCTCCATCCACATCCAGTACCCCCCCGCCGGTGCGGCGATCACGGCGACAGATTCCACCTTTGTCTTCGGCGCCGTGCGCGGCGTCGGCGCCGATGGCGTCGAGCTGACGGTCAACGGCCAGCCGGTTCCCGTGCACGCGAGCGGCGGCTGGCTCGCCTACGTCCCGATCGCGCCTGACTCGTTCACGTTTCGCGTGCGCGCCGTGGCGGGAGGCGCCGAGGCGCTCCGAGAGCGGACGGTCTGGGTGCCGCGGCCGCTGGCGGCGCCGGGGTCCGACTCGCTCGGATACAAGCCGGCCACGGTCGAGCCGACGACGCCCCTCGAGCTCTATGCCGGCGACACCCTCCGCGTCAGTGTGGTGGCCGCGCCGGACCAGCGGGTGACGGCGCGGCTGGGCGGGCAGGCCGTGACGCTGCTGCCCGAATGGCCGCTGGAGGCGAACGCCGGCCGGCAGGTCTTCGGCGATCCGGCGCCGGCCGACAGCGCGCCGGCGGCGGGGACGGCCTCTGCCTGGGTCCGATTCAGCGGCGACCTCTACGTCCTCTTCGGGGGCGCCTCCCTGGACACCCTGTTCCTCGATTTCGACCGGCCGGGCGCGGCCCGCCGCAGCGCGGCGGCCACGACCGTGACCTATCTCGATCCCACCCAGGTGCGCGTGGCCGTGCTCGACGACGATACCGCCGGCACGGGGCGGACCGACCGCCGCGTCATCGGCCGCGCCGGCGCGGGGACGGTGTTCTACCTCTTTCTCCCGAACGGCACGGTGGCCAGCACGGGCCGCCTGATGGCGGGCCAGCGGGAACTGGTGCTGGGGCCGGGGATCAGCACCTGGGTGCCGCCAGAGGAGGCGTTTCCGGTCGCGGCGGCGCGGCCGACCAGCGCGATCCCCGTCGTCCGCACCCGCGTCACGGACGGCTGGAGCGAGATCATCGTGCCGACCGCCGCGCGGCTCCCGTTCCGCGTGATCCAGCAGCAGGATCCGGTGCGATATACCCTGCAGATCTACGGCGCCACCGCCGATACCGACTGGGTGCGGTACACCTTCTCCGACGAGCTGGTCGAGACGATCCACTGGAGCCAGCCGGCGCGCGACGTGTTCCAGCTCGACATCGATCTGGCGGGCGATCAGGCGTGGGGCTATCGCACCGGGTGGGAGGGGACGCATCTCGTCCTCGGGCTGCGGCACGCGCCGCCGGCGCTGGCCGACCGCCGCTTCCGGTCGCCGCTGCACGGCATCCGGATCGTGGTGGATCCGGGCCACAGCCCGGAGACGAGCGCGGTCGGCCCGACCGGGCTGATCGAGCGCGACGTCAACCTGCTGATCGGGCTGGCCCTCGCCGACGAGCTGAAGAAGCGCGGCGCCGAGGTGGTGCTGACGCGGGCCACGCCCGACTCGGGGCTCGGGCTCTACGACCGCACCAACCTGGCGGTCGCGGCGGGCGGCGAGCTGTTCGTCTCGATCCACAACAACGCGTTGCCGGACGGGGTGAATCCGTTCCGCAACAACGGCACCTCGACCTATTTCTACTATCCCCAGAGCCAGCCGCTGGCGCTGGCGATCCAGGCCGAGCTGCTGCCCCGGACGGGGCTCCCGGACTATGGCGTCACGCACGGCAACCTGGCCGTCATCCGGATGAACGAGATGCCCGCGGTGCTGGTCGAGGGCGCATTCATGATGCTGCCCGAGCAGGAGGCGCTCCTCCGAACGCCCAAGTTTCAGCGCCGGATCGCCCAGGGCGTCGCGGCGGGGATCGAGCGGTTCCTGCGCGAGCGGGGGTGAGGTAGATTGATCCCCTCACGTCGTCGTCTGAAGGGAGCGTCGTCATGGGTCGTCATGTGATCTATCTCCTGGTCCCGGCCGTTTTCGCCGGGGCGGGACTGTTCGGCTGCGCGAAGGATGCGGCCGATGAGGCGGCGGACGCCGATTCACTGGCGGCAGCGGATTCCGCCGCCCACTACGAGGCGCTGGCTCAGCTCGTGCTCTACGACCGCCTCGGCGGCGCCATGGCTATCACCGTCGTAGTCGACGATTTCGTGGCCCGTGCCGCGGCGGATGACACGCTCAACTTCACCCGCCAGGGCACCGCCAATGCCTGGGACGCGACCCCGGCCAACATCGACACGCTCAAGGCGCGGCTGGTGCAGTTCATCGGCTCGGCGACCGGGGGCCAGGAGATGTACGAGGGGCAGGACATGGGTACGGTCCACGCGGGAATGGCGATCACCGACGCCGAGTTCGACCGGGCGGATCTGCTGGCGGTGGTGGAAACGACCCGCTCGGCGATCGTACAGCCGGCGCCGTAGCATGGCCCGGCGACTCGCATTCACCGCGCTGCTCGTCTGGGCCGCCCTCCTGCCGGGCGCGGCGCGGGCCCAGGGCGACCCGCCCACCGCGGCCGCGCGCCGGCCGGTCGCCACCTACTCGATCGTCGCCCGTGACCCGGCCACCGGCGAGCTCGGCGTCGCGGTCCAGTCCCACTGGTTCAGCGTCGGCCCGATTGTGCCCTGGGCGGAGGCCGGCGTCGGCGCGGTGGCTACGCAATCC
>JBHENR010000025.1:0-4403 GCA_046262555.1 Gemmatimonadota bacterium
GGCGGTGGCCGCGCGCTCGCGCGCCCACTGGTCCGCCGCCAACAGAACCGCCACCGAGTGCGCCCGTTCCACGTCGTGCGCCGCCAACACCCGCTCACAGATGGCGGGAATCGCGGGGAAAGCGATCGCCCCGGCCAGAAACGCCGCCACCGCGACCTCATTGGCGGCGTTGAACACCGCGGGAGCGGTGCCGCCCGCTTCCCCCGCCGCGCGCGCCAGCGCGAGGGCAGGAAACCGCTCCGCGTCGGGGGCCTCGAAGGTGAGCCCGCTCAGCGCGGTCCAGTCCGTGCGCGATGCGGTCGGCACCCGCTCCGGCCAGCCGAGCGCGGCCCGGATCGGGGCGCGCATGTCCGGCGGGCCGAGCTCGGCGAACACGGTGCCGTCGGTGCATTCGATGAGGCCATGCACGACCGACTGCGGATGGATCACGACCTCGATCCGGTCATACGGCAGGCCGAAGAGATGATGCGCCTCGATGATCTCCAGCCCCTTGTTGGCGAGCGTCGCCGAATCGATCGTGATCTTGGGTCCCATCGACCAGGTAGGATGCGCCAGCGCCTGGTCCGGGCGGACCGAGGCCAGCGCCTCTCGCGATGCGGTGCGGAACGGGCCTCCGCTGGCGGTCAGGACCACCCGGCGGACGTCGCCCCGCGGCCGACCGGCGAGCAGCTGCCAGATCGCGTTGTGCTCGCTGTCCACCGGCACCAGCCGCGGATCGTCGGCCGCGCCCGGCGTGCCGTTGGGTCCGCTGGAGGCTCTCCGCGCCGCCGCCATGACGAGCTCGCCGCCGACGACGAGCGACTCCTTGTTGGCGAGCGCGACCCGCTTCCCGGCGGCGAGCGCCGCCAGCGTGGCCGGCAGCCCGGCGGCCCCCACGACCGCATTCAGCACCGTATCGGCCGCATCCCAGGCGGCGAGCTCGGTCAGCCCGTCGCGCCCTTCCAGCAGCGTGACGCCGGCGTCGAACGCGCCGGCGGCGCGCGCCGCGGCGGCGGCGGCGGGGTCCACGATCGCCACCGCGTCAGGGCGCCAGCGCGCCGCGAGAACCGCCAGCTCGCGCCACTGGCCGTGGCAGGCCAGGCCGCAGATCCGCCAGCGGTCGCCGAGCGTCCCCACGACATCGAGCGCGCTGGCGCCGATCGACCCGGTGGCGCCCAGGAGCACTAGCCCGCGCGGGTTCACGCCGCCACCAGGCAGAGGTAGACATAGAACACCGGCACCGTCACGAGGATGCTGTCGAACCGGTCGAGCACGCCACCGTGCCCGGGGATGAGGGCGGAGGAGTCCTTGACTCCGGCATCGCGCTTCCAGAGCGATTCCATCAGGTCGCCGACGGGCGCGGCGAGTCCGACCAGGGTGCCGATCGCCAGCATGTCGACCGGACGGAACAGCGGCACCGCGCGATTGACGCCCCAGCAGACGGGCACCGCCAGCGCGATCGTCGCCACCAGCGCGCCGAGCGCGCCCTCGACCGACTTGCCGGGGCTGACCCGAGGCAGCAGCCGCCGCCGGCCCCAGCGCCGGCCTACCGCATAGGCCGCCGTGTCATTGATCCAGGTGAGGACGATCGGCACCGCCAGGAGCGCCGCGCCGACAGCGTACGCCATTCCGGGCCGCTCGCGCGGATACTCCCGCACCAGCACCAGGCCGCTCAGCAGCCCGCCGATATAAAGGGCGCCGAACACGGTGACGGCGGTCGAGGCGATCGCCTCCTCCCCCGCCGGGTCCAGCAGCTGCGCCAGCGCGATGCCGAGGACGGCCACGACGAGCAGCAGCGTCAGCACGCCGGCGGAAGCCGGCGCCCAGTAGGCCCACGCCGGCAGCGCCAGGGCGAGCGCCACGCCGGGCACCAGCCGCGCGCGATAGGGCTTCGCCGCCGGCAGGCGGTAGAACTCGACCGCCGCGGCGATCGCCAGCAGCTCCACGGTGGCGAGGAACACCAGCCGGCCGACGTAGGCGACGGCGACGAACAGCGGGACGAGGACGAAAGCGGCGAGAACCCGGGGGCGGAGGTTGCGGTCCGGTGGAGTCACACGAGCACCGCGCCGAAGCGCCGCTCGCGCTCCTGGTACGCGGCGATCGCATCAAAGAACGCGTCGCGGCCGAAATCGGGCCACAGGACGTCGGTGACGTAGAGCTCGGTGTAGGCGATCTGCCAGAGCAGGAAGTTCGACAGCCGCAGCTCCCCGCTGGTGCGAATCAGCAGGTCGGGGTCGGGCAGGTCGGCCGTGTACAGGTAGCTGGCGAAGAGCGTCTCGTCGAGCGCGGCGGGATTTAGCGCGCCGGCGCGAGCCGCCTCGGCGATCCGGCGCGCCGCCTCGACGATCTCCGCCCGCGCGCCGTACGACAGCGCCAGCGTGACGATCAGTTGATCGTTGGCGGCGGTGTCACTGATCAGGTGGTCGAGCTCCGCCCGGGCCGGGGGCGCCAGCTGATCGAGCTCGCCGATGGCGCGCACCTGGATCCCCTTCTCGATCAGCTCGTCCCGCTCCGACGTCATGTAGCGGCGCAGCAGTCCCATCAGCGCCTCGACCTCGGCGCGCGGGCGCTTCCAGTTTTCCTGGGAGAAGGCTAACAGCGTGAGCGCCGGAATATGGAGATCGCCCGCCGCCTGCATCACCGCGCGCACCGAGCGCATGCCCGCCCGATGACCGAAGATGCGGGGCCGGCGCCGCTGGGCCGCCCAGCGGCCGTTGCCGTCCATGATGACCGCCACGTGCCGCGGCAGATTGCCCTGCGCGAGCAGGGCGGCCGCTCGATCCTCGGCCGGCATTACACCTCCATGACTTCCGTTTCCTTCTTGGCCAGCATCTCGTCGATCGCCTTTACGTGGCGGTCGGTCAGCTCCTGGATCTCCTTGAGCTGGCGGTGCATCTCGTCCTCGCTGATGTCGCCCGCCTTCTCCGCCGTCTGAATCTTCTTGTTCGCCTCATGGCGAATGTTGCGGATCGCGATCCGGCCCTCCTCCGCCACCTTGTGCGTGACCTTGACCAGCTCGCGCCGGCGCTCCTCGGTCAGCGCCGGAATCGGCAGCCGGATCAGCTTGCCGTCATTGGCCGGGGTGAGCCCCAGGTCGCTCGACTGGAGCGCCTTCTCGATGGCCCCGATCTGACTCGGATCGAACGGTTGGATGACGAGCAGGCGCGGCTCCGGGGTGTTGATCGTCGCCATCTGATTCAGCGGCATCTGCTGGCCGTACGCGTCGACGCGGACCAGGTCCAGCAGTGCCGGTGACGCCTTGCCCGTTCGGACGGTCCCCATCTCGGACCGGATCACCTCGACCGACTTGTCCATGTGCGCGCTGACGTCCTTCAGCAACCCCTGGTCCATGCAGGCCTCCTACGCCTCGACGGTGGAGCCAACGGCCTCGCCCGCCAGGATGCGGCGGACGGCGCCGTGGTGGCGAATGTTGAAGACGACGATCGGCAGGGCATTGTCCCGGCACATCGCGATGGCGGTGGAATCCATCACCCGGAGATCGCGCCGCAGGACGTCCAGGTACGACAGGCGCGGGAGGAATTTCGCCTTGGGGTCGGTGCGCGGATCGGCGGAGTAGATGCCGTCCACGTTGGTCGCCTTGAGGATCGCCTGGGCGCCGACTTCGATGGCCCGCAGGACGGCCGCCGTATCGGTCGAGAAGTAGGGGTTGCCGGTGCCGCCCGCGAACAGGACGACGCGGCCTTTTTCCAGATGCCGCTCGGCCCGGCGGCGGATGTACGGCTCGGCCACCTGATCCAGCCGGATGGCCGACAGCACCCGGGTCTCGAGCCCCTTGCGCTCGAGCCAGTCCTGCAGCGCCAGCGCGTTGATCACGGTGGCGAGCATCCCCATGTAGTCAGCGGCCACGCGGTCCATGCCGCCGGCGGAGGCAGCCGTGCCGCGCACGATGTTGCCGCCCCCCACGACCAGCCCCAGCTCGACCCCGGTGTCGCGAATCGCCGCGATCTCGTCGGTGAGGCGATCCACCACGTGGGGGTCGATTCCCGAGGAGCGCCGGCCGGCCAGCGCCTCGCCGGACAGCTTCAGGACGATGCGCTTGAAGCGCAACGATCCATTCCCCGCGGGGCTAGGCGCCGACTTCGTACCGCGCGAACCGCCGGACGACGATGTGCTCGCCGAGCCGCTGGACCGCTTCCGTGACGACATCCGACACCTTTCGATCGGGATCCCTGATGTAGGCCTGATCGAGCAGGCAGACCTCCTGATACCACTTGTCGAGCTTGCCCGCGGCGATGCGTTCGACGATCTCGGCGGGCTTGCCGGACTCCTGCGCCTGCTGACGGTAAACCCCCGCCTCCCGCTCGACCACCGCCGGATCGAGGCCCTCGCGGTCCACCGCCAGCGGGCTGGCGGCCGCGATCTGCATCGCCAGCGACCGCGCCAGGTCGCGAAAGGCGTCCGTC
>JBHENR010000026.1:0-3915 GCA_046262555.1 Gemmatimonadota bacterium
CGGCGAGGCGGCCTCGATCCAGGGCAGGACCCGCGAGGCGCGGTAGGGGTGAACGCCGAAGCGCGGCCGTTCCAGGCAGCGCACGATCGCCGCCGCCACGTCGTCTGCCGTCTGGCGCGGGCCGCCGACCTTGCGGCCGGCCTGGCGCTTGCGGCCGCCCGTGTAGTCGTGCACCGCGTCGCTGAATCCAGTCGTCGTCATGATGGGATAGACGACTGAGACGTCCACGCCAATCGCCCGGGCCTCGATCCGCACCCCCTCGGCCAGGTTCATCTGCGCCGCCTTGGTCGCGCTGTAGAGCGCGCCCCCCGGCTGACCGTGGAACGCCGCCGCCGACGAGATCAGGATCAGGTGCCCGCGCCGCTGGGCCTCGAGTACCGGCCAGGCGGCCTGAATCGTCCAGATCGACCCCAGCACGTTGACGTCGAAGATCTCACGGGCCTCCGCGGGGGGCGTGTCGGCGACCCGGGCGGCGACCCCGAAGCCGGCGTTGGCGATCACCGCGTCGAGGCGACTCCAGCGGCGCGCCAAGGCGGTCAGAAAAGCGGCCTGGTCGGCCGGGATCCGCACGTCGCCGGCGACGACTTCCGCCTCTCCTCCGGCCTCCCGCACCGCCGCGGCTACCCCTTCCAGCCGGTCTGCCCGGCGGGCGAACAGCCCCACCCGCATGCCGCGTCGCGCGCAGGCCACGGCCGTCGCCGCGCCGATCCCGCTCGAGGCGCCGGTGATGGCGATGACGCCACCGGTCAGCTTCCGCTTCACGCGGCCAGTCTATCACGTTCAACGCGACCAACGCTACGGTTGACGGCCTTCCCGGCATGGCGGAGCTTGACGGCATGCCACCCGAAACGCTGACCGACCCGCGCGCCGCCTCCACGCTGGAGCAGCGGCTGGCGGACTATCGGCCCACGGAATACGTCGATTTCTCTGACTCCGACGCCGCCCGGCGGATGCGGGAGGCGCTCGCCCAGGTGGCCGGCGAGCTGGGCCGCGACTACCCCTGCCGCGTCGGCGGCGAGGACGTGCGGCAGGGCGCGACCCGCCCGTCCACTAATCCGGCCGATCCCGACCAGGTGATCGGCACCTTCCCCACTGGCGACGAGGCGCTCGCCGAACGGGCGATCGCGGCCGCGGCGGTGGCGTTCGAATCGTGGAAGACCGTCGAGCCGGCCGAGCGGGCCGACATCCTCTTCCGCGGGGCGGAGATCATGCGCCGGCGGCGGCTCGAGCTCGCCGCGTGGATGGTGTACGAGGTCGGCAAGTCGTGGGGAGAGGCCGACGGCGACGTGGCCGAGGCGATCGACTTCCTCGATTACTACGCCCGCTGCATGCTGCATTACGCCTACGACCCGTATCCGCTGGCGGATTATCCCTCCGAGGAGAACCGCGTCATCTATCTGCCGCTGGGGGTGGGGGTCATCATCCCCCCGTGGAACTTCCCGCTCGCGATCCTGGCGGGAATGACCAGCGCCGCGATCGTGGCTGGCAACACGGTCGTCGTCAAGCCCGCCAGCGAGGCGATGACGATCGGGTACAAGTTCGTCGAGGTGATGGAGGAGGCCGGCCTGCCGCCGGGCGTCTTCAACTTCGTCACCGGGCCCGGCGAGGTGATCGGTCGCGTGCTGGTGGACCATCCGCTGACGCGATTCGTCTCGTTCACGGGCTCGAAGGCCGTGGGGCTCGACATCAACGCCCGCGCCGCGGAGCCCAGGTCAGGCCAACGGTGGATCAAGCGCGTCGTAGCTGAGATGGGCGGCAAAGACGCCATCATCGTCGACAGCGAGGCCGACCTCGACGCGGCGGTGGAAGGCGTGACCCTGGCCGCATTCGGCTTCCAGGGGCAGAAGTGCTCCGCCTGTTCGCTCGCCGTCGTCGCCGCCGACCGCTACGACGACTTCCTCCGCGGCCTGGTCGCGCGCGCCGGCCGGATCGTCCCCGGCGACGTCACCGAGGGCGCGTGGATGGGGCCCGTCGTCAGCAAGAGTCAGTTCGCGACCGTTTCGGAGTACATCGAGGTGGGCAAGGAAGAGGGCACGCTGGTGCTCGGGGGGCGCCCGCTGGAGCGGAAGGGGTACTTCATCCCGCCGACGATCTTCGCCGACGTCCAGCCGGGCGCGCGGATCGCCCGCGAGGAGATCTTCGGGCCCGTCCTGGCGGTGATCAAGGCGCGGGACTTCGACGAGGCGCTCGCCATCGCCAATGCGAGTGAATACGGCCTGACGGGCGCGGTCTACACCGCCGATCCGGAGAAAATCGAGCGCGCCGAACGGGAGTTTCACGTCGGCAATCTCTACATCAACCGCAAGTGCACCGGCGCGCTGGTGGGGGTGCATCCGTTCGGCGGCTTCAACATGTCGGGCACCGATTCGAAGGCAGGCGGCCGCGACTACCTGCTGCTGTTCCTCCAGCCCAAGTCGATTGCGCGCAAGAAGGACGTCTGACACCCACCCGCCCGAACCGGGAGCTCCTGTTCCTCTTCGGAGCGATCGGCGCCTTCTTCCTCTCGATTGCCATGCTCATTCCCATGCTGCCGCTTTATCTCCGCGATCGGGGCCTGAGCACGGCCCGGATCGGCATCCTGGTGGGAATCTTTTCGATCGGCGTCCTGCTCGTCCGGCCCTGGGTGGGGCGAGCGGCGGACACGATCGGCCGCCGGCCGCTGCTCCTCCTGGGCGCCGGCATCGCCGCGCTCGCCGGGCCCCTCTACATCTGGGCGACGGCGCTGATGGGGCTGGCCGCGTTGCGGCTCGTCCACGGAGCGGGCCTCTCCGCGTTCACCACCGGGTCCACCACCCTGGTCGCCGACTTGGCCCCGGCCGGCCGGCGCACCGAGTACCTGAGCTACCTCTCGACCGCCGGGATCCTCGCCTTTGCGCTCGGACCCGTGGCCGCCATCGAGATCGCGGCCCGGTGGGGGTACACCGCGCTGTTCGTGTCGGTCGGCGCGAGCGCGGCGGTCTCGGTGCTCTTCGGCCTGCTGCTCAGCGCGCCGGCGCCCGTGGTCGACGACGGTCGGTCGCTGGACTACCGCTCGGTCATCCTGCGGCGCCAGGTGCTGATTCCCACCGCCACGCTGCTTCTGGTGACCCTCGCGCATGGCGGGGTGTTCACTTTTCTGCCGCTGCTGCTGGAAGAGCGGCTGGCCTTCAACATCGGCTTCTTCTTTTTCGCCTATTCGGCCGCCTCGCTTGTGATACGGCTCGCCGCGGGCCGCATCTCCCGCCTCTGGGGTGATGGGCCGCTGGTGTGGGGCGGACTCGTCGGCTTTGCCGGGGCGCTGGCGCTGCTGCCATTGATTCGGGATTGGACGACGATGTTCCTCGTGGCCGTCCTCTACGGCGCGAGCTTCGCGCTCTATCAGCCGGCCGTGTATGGCCTGGTCGCCAACGCCGCCACCGATCGCACGCGGGGGATGGCGTTCAGCGTCCTGCTGGCCGCCTTCGACGCGGGGATGTCGCTCGGTGCGCTGGTGCTCGGGCTCGTCGTCGACGGCGTCGGCATTCCGACGACCTTCCTCGGTCTGGCGCTCGTCCCGCTCGTCGCCGCCGCGCTGTTCGTCGGCTATCTGGGATGGCAGCCCGACCCCGGCGCCTGCGCCATGCCCGAGGAGGTGCCCGTCCCGTGACGCGCGGACTTCGCGCCGTGGGGATTTCCCTCCTGACCGCCACGGCCTGGTTTCCGGCGGCGGCGCGGGCGCAGGAGTTTCCCCCCGAGGTGCGATACGCCGTCGCGAGCGCCGGGCTGATCCTCACCAGCTCAAACGGCATCCGGCTTGAGGCGTTCGCCAACGATCAGGTGACGGGCGTGTACCTGCTCGGCGCGCTCGCCGGGGAAGCGGAGTCCATCGGGTATGGACGCGACGCCCAGGGACAGCACTATCTGTGGCTGTCGGTCTCGCCCAGTGACTCGCTCGAT
>JBHENR010000027.1:0-15202 GCA_046262555.1 Gemmatimonadota bacterium
AGCAGGCCCCGGGCGAGCAGGCCTAGCCGCAACGCGCCCGCCGTATGGCTCGACGACGGCCCGATCATCTGCGGGCCGATGATGTCGAAAACGCTCACGCGACCACGGCGGCGGCGCGGTCCAGCACCGCCCGCAGATAGGGAGCGGTATGCGAGCCGTCCGCGGCGGCGATCTCCTCGGGCGTGCCGGTGGCCACCACCCGGCCGCCGCGATCGCCCCCCTCGGGCCCCAGGTCGATCACGTGATCGGCCGTCTTGATGACGTCGAGGTTGTGCTCGATGACGATGACGGTATTGCCCCGGTCCACCAGCCGGTGGAGCACGCCCAGCAACTGGCGGACGTCCTCGAAGTGGAGCCCGGTGGTGGGCTCATCCAGGATGTAGACGGTGCGGCCGGTGGCCACCCGCGCCAGCTCGGCGGCCAGCTTGACCCGCTGCGCCTCGCCGCCGGAGAGGGTGGTCGCCGACTGGCCCAGCGAGACGTAGCCGAGGCCCACGTCGTGGAGCGTCGCGAGCTGGCGCCGGATCTTGGGCAGATGGCGGAAGAACTCGAGCGCTTCTTCGACCGTCATGTCGAGCACGTCGGCGATCGTCTTCCCCTTGTAGTAGATCTCGAGCGTCTCCCGGTTGTAGCGCCGGCCGCGGCACTCCTCGCAGGGGACGTAGACGTCGGGCAGGAAGTGCATCTCGATCTTCAGCAGCCCGTCGCCACCACACGCCTCGCACCGTCCGCCCGCCACGTTGAACGAGAACCGCCCCTGGCCGTAGCCGCGCATCTTCGACTCCGGCAGCTCGGCGAACACCTCGCGGATGGGGGTGAAGAGCCCGGTGTAGGTCGCCGGATTCGAGCGTGGCGTGCGGCCGATCGGTGACTGGTCGATGGCGATCACCTTATCGAGATGCTCGATCCCCTCGAGGGCGTCGAAGGCGCCGGGGCGCTCGCGGGTGCGGTGGAGGGCCTGGGCCAGCGCCCGATGGAGCACGTCGTTGATCAGTGACGACTTGCCGGATCCCGACACGCCGGTGACGCCGATGAACGTGCCCAGCGGAAAGGCCACGGTGAGGGCGCGCAGATTGTTCTCCCGCGCGCCGCTCACGGTGAGCGTCTCGCCGGTCCCCGCCCGCCGCTCCGCCGGAACCGCCACCGCCCGCTCCCCGCGCAGATAGGCCCCGGTGATCGAGTCCGGCGCCGCGGCAATGTCTTCGGGGGTGCCCTGCGCGACGACCGAGCCGCCGGCGCGTCCCGCGCCGGGGCCGAGATCCAACACGTGATCGGCGGCGCGGATCGTCTCCTCGTCGTGCTCGACGACGAGCACCGAGTTGCCGAGGTCGCGCAACCGCCGCAGCGTATCGAGCAGGCGCCCGTTGTCGCGCTGGTGGAGACCGATCGAGGGCTCGTCGAGCACGTACAGAACCCCCACCAGGTGGCTCCCGATCTGGGTCGCGAGGCGGATCCGCTGACCCTCGCCCCCCGCCAGCGTGCCGGCCGAGCGCTCGAGCGTGAGGTAGTCGAGCCCCACCGCGACCAGAAAGCCCAGCCGCTCGCGGATCTCCTTGATGATCAGGCCCCCGATCTCGAGCTCGCGGGGGGTGAGCGCGAGGCCCTCCACGAAGGCGTGCGCGGCGTAGATCGGCAGGGCCACCAGGTCACCGATCCCCTGTCCCGCCAGCCGCACCGCGAGCGCGGCGGGCTTCAGCCGCTTGCCGCCGCAGAAATGACACGGCAGCTCGGCCATGAACTCCTCGACCTGGCGGCGGACCGTATCCGAGTCCGTCTCGTCGTAGCGCCGCTGGAGCTGTCCCACGACGCCCTCCCAGGTGCCGGAGTAGCTGCCGGTATGGCCCTGGGTGGTGTAGTGGTAGGCCAGCTCCTGCTCGCCCGCGCCATGGAGGACGATCCGCTGGACCGACTCGGGCAGCTCCCCCCAGGGAGTATTCAGATCGAAGCCGAACGCCTTGGCGAGTGCCGGCAGGACGGTCTTGGCGAGCTGCCCGCTCGGTTCGCCCCACGGCCGGACCACGCCCTCGAGAATCGATACCCGGGGGTCGAGCAGCACCAGCGCCGGATCCACCTCGCGTCGGGTCCCGAGGCCGCTGCAGGCGGGGCACGCCCCGTAGGGGCTGTTGAACGAGAACATCCGCGGTTCGAGCTCGTCGTACGAGATGCCGCAGTAGACGCACGCCAGGTCGCGGCTGAAGAACCGTTCCTCCTCCGCCAGGCCGCCCGCGCCTTTGCTGCCGCGCCCCCCGCTCACCGCCTCGCCGTGCACGGTGACGAGGCCGCCGCCGAGATCGAGCGCCGTGGCCACCGAGTCGGCGAGTCGCTGGCGTTGCTCGGGGTCGACCGCCAGCCGGTCCACGACGACGTCGATCTCGTGCTTCTGCGTCTTCTTCAGCGGCGGCACGTCCTCGAGGTCATAGACCGTTCCGTCCACCCGGACGCGGACGAACCCCTCGCGCCGCGCCTCCGCAAAAACCTCTTTGTACTGGCCCTTCCGGCCGCGGACCAGTGGCGCGAGGATCTGGATGCGGCGGCCGGCCGGCCACTCGAGGATGGCGTCCACGATCTGGGAAACGGACTGCCGCGCCACCGGGCGCTGGCACCGATGACAGTGGGGGATCCCGATCCGGGCATAGAGCAGCCGCAGGTAATCGTAGATTTCCGTGACGGTCCCGACGGTCGAGCGGGGATTCCTCGCGCCCGCCTTCTGCTCGATCGCGATCGCGGGCGAGAGGCCCTCGATCGCGTCCACCTCAGGCTTTTCCATCACGCCGAGGAACTGGCGCGCATAGGCGGAGAGCGACTCGACATACCGCCGCTGGCCCTCGGCGTAGATCGTGTCGAACGCGAGACTCGACTTGCCCGACCCCGACAAGCCGGTGATGACGACGAACTGATGCCGCGGCAGGGCGACATCGATGGCCTTCAGATTGTGTTCGCGGGCGCCCTGAATACGGAGGAAGTCGTCCATAGCCGGCGAAAGGTACGCCGGCGCCCAGAGCGGTTCAACGGCGCGCGGCTACCACGGTCGGCCGCTGGCGGTCAGGACGGCGAGTTGCTGGAAGAGGAATCCCAGCCCATAGAGCCCGATGACGAGCTCGAAGCCGGCGTCGCGCGAGGCCCCCGCCGGCCCGCCCGGCACGCCGGGCACGCCTGGAGGCCGCCGCAGCGCCAGCCGGCCCAGCAGCGCCACGCCGGCCAGCCCGAAGAGCCACATCGGCCCTTCCCGCAGGGGGCCCTCGGCCTGGAGGTCGAGCTCGGCAAGCCAGCCGTCCGGAATCACGGGAGCCGCCGCCGTGACCAGGCTGACCACGCGCATCACCTGCACGGCCATGAACAGCCCGAGGGCCCAGGCGGACCACCCGGAAACCAGACGCCGCCCCGTCTCCCCCCGCCCCGCGCGCCAGCGCTGCAGCAGCAGCGCCGGCGCCACGAGCAGGCCGGAGACGAGCCAGGTGGAGAGGGCCAGGGCGGCGAACAGGCGCAGCATTACCGCTCCTGCGCCACGGCCTCGAGCACGCTGAGAAAGGCCGCCTGCTCGGTGCGGCAGGTCCGGGCCTCTTCGGCGAGGCGACGATTTTCCCGCCGCACGTCACGCACCTTCCACCCGCCCATGCCGAGGCTCGTCAGGACGGCTGCCGCCACCATCAGCGGCAGCGCGCGCCGGACGCCAAACCGGCGCCGGCCAGCGATCAGTGGATGAGGCCGCATTGGAGCGTGGCGCCACCGCGCGGCACGTTGGCGCTCCAGCACTCGCCGCTGCCGTCACTGACGTCGCCCTGCGGCTGCCAGTAGTGCTGGAACCGATTGAGGATGTCCACCGCGCAGCTGACGCACTGGGTTCCCAGCGCGGATCGGGACACGATCTTGAAGGCATAGTTCCCGCCGCCCCCCGCGTAGAACGTTCCGCCGCAGATAATCGCGCAGCCGCCGAGCGCCGCCAGGCCGCCGAGCCAGCCCGAATCATCTCCATCTCCTGGCAGTGCCGCCCGCGCGATCCCGACGTTCACGAACAAGCTGCTGAAGACGAGCGCCCCACACAAGAGCAGCGTGATCGCCGTCCGGTGCCGCTGCCGCAGGCGCTCCAGATAAACCGTGCAGGATCCCATTGCGTCCTCCCCGTCTGGGTCGTTGCCGGGGAGACGGGCGGCCAGCGTCGAGCCAAGCGAGAACCGTGCCGGGAAGTGCGCGCCGCGCAGGACGGGAGAAGGCGGTGCCGGGCGCGAGAAAACCGTCGGCGTCCCGACGATCCTGCCGTCAGCCGGTGCGGCCGAGCCGGTCCAGGATGAGGAGGATGAGCGCGGCGATGAGCAGGAAGTGAATCATGCCGCCGAGCGGCAGGAAGGCCGCGCCCAGCGCCCAGCCGGCGAACAGCGCGAGACCCACAGGGATCGCCGGCCGGTTCACGGGCGCGAGCCTTGCGCCGCCACCCAGGGGCTCCACGCCGGGACGATGACCGGCAGGGCGGCGGGCAGCACGCTGATCTCGGCGAGAGTTTCGCCAGCCAGCTCGCCGTCGCGCTGGACCGGCGCCGGCGGCGTGGCCGCGAGGGTCACCCGCGTCGCCCGCCGGTGAACGACGAGGTCGGTCGCCGTCGGCGCGCCGCGCACGATCGCCGTAGCCGCCGTCAGGTACTGCGGCAGGGTGGCCACGCGGTAGGCCAGCACGTCGAGCAGGCCGTCCACCGGCGAGATGCCGGGCGCGAACTCCCAGCGACGCCGGAAGATGGCCCCGCAGTTCATCACGTGGATCATGGTCGCGTCCAGCTCCTCGGTCTGGCCGTCACAGGTCAGGGCATACCGCACCGGGACGGCCTCCCGGCCGGCGCTCCACCCCGCCAGACCATAGGCTGCCAGGCCCCACCGCTGCTTGGCCGTCCGATCCGCCCGCGCCACGATACCCGCGAGCAGCCCGGTGCCGGCCGACATCAGAAACGGGACCCCGTCGAGCACGCCGCAGTCCAGCCGCACCGTCACGCCCTCCATCGCGGTGGCGATCGCGGCCCCGGGGGTGCGCGGCAGGCCGAGGTTGAGCGCCAGCACGTTGGCCGTGCCCTGGGGGAGGAGCGCCAGGGGCACCGTGCGATCGGCCGCCAGGATACCGGCGGCGACTTGGGCGACGGTCCCGTCGCCGCCGATGGCGACCAGCCGGTCGGCCCCCTCGGCGATCGCCGTCCGGGCCGCCACGGCTGCGCCGGCCGGGGGGCTCGTCGCCGCCTGCTCGACGCGGTGACCGGCGGCCGCAAAGGCGGCCGCGGCTCGCGCCGCGCTGCGGGCGCCCGCGCCGCGGCCCGACACCGGATTATAGATCAGCCAGACGAGCAGGGGGCCTCCCGCGCGGCCGGGATCAGGCGAGGCCGGGCATCTCCCGCAGCCGCGCGACCCGCTCGACCGTCGGCGGATGAGTGCTGAAGAGCTTTCCCAGCCCGCCGCCGCGGAACGGATGGACGATGAACAGCGGCGCCGTCGCGGGATTGCCACCCATCGGGACGTGCTGCGCTCCCGCCTCGAGCTTGAGCAGCGCCGACGCCAGCGCCCGGGGTTTGCCGCTGATCTCGGCGCCGCCCCCGTCGGCCGCGTACTCACGCGACCGGCTGATCGCCGACTGCAGGATCATCGCCGCCACCGGGGCCAGAATCATCAGTACGAGCGCAAAGGCTCCCCCGCCGCCGCCCTCGTCATCGTCGCCGCCGCCCATGAAGAAGCCCATGCGTGTCACCATCATGATCGCCCCGGCCATCGTCGCAGCCACACTGGCGATCAACATGTCCCGGTGCTTGACGTGGGCCAGCTCGTGCGCCATCACGCCTTCCAGCTCGTCCCGATCCAGGATCCGCAGAATCCCCTCGGTGGCCGCCACCACGGCGTGCGCGGGATCGCGGCCGGTCGCGAACGCGTTCGGCTGGGCGCTCGGCAGGATCGCCACCCGGGGCATCGGCAACCCCGCACGCTGCGCCAGCCCCTCCACCACTCCATACAGCTCCGGCGCCTCCTCTCGCGACACGACCCGAGCCCGATGCATCTTGAGCACCAGCCGATCGGAGAAGAAGTACATCCCCAGATTCATCGCCCCCGCCATCACCAGCGCCGTCACCATCCCGCCCTGCCCGCCCATCCACCCGCCGAGCAGGATGAACCCGCCCGTCATCACCGCCATCAGCACAAACGTCTTCAGCAGATTCATGCCGTTTCGATACCTCCTACGATCTCGCCGTCAACGTGTAAGGCGGCTCAGGATGGCGAGATTCGCCATTCTCAGCCGCCGCCCCCCCTAATAGGTGAATTCCCAGAACAAATCCAATCCCTGCTCTCGCGTCCCCGCAGTCGCCTGCAAGGTGAACAGATCCGTCACCTGGTACCGCAGCCCGATCGCCGTCTGCTCGCCATCCACTCCCCCGATCTGCTGCTCCACCGACACGTAAATGTCCGGGCTCAGATATTTCCCGATCCGGAACAGGTTCGCCGTTTCCCCCTGGTCGTCCCGCTG
This sequence comes from Gemmatimonadota bacterium, assembly GCA_046262555.1. GTDB lineage: Bacteria > Gemmatimonadota > Gemmatimonadetes > JACCXV01 > JAHWKZ01 > JBHENR01. Next base: position 6,487 of record JBHENR010000027.1, read on the forward strand.
GCTGAACTCGAACAAATCGATGTTCAGCTCGTCCGCCAGCGCCGCCTGGAGCTGCGCCCCGGCCGTGCCGGTGATCAGCCCCTGCACGGTCTGGGTGAATTGCCCCTGCTGGGCGGCGGAGGTGTAGGGAGTCCCGAACAACGCGATGGCGATGATCTCGGACCGGTCGTAGGCCGGGGTGGACGTCAGGTCGATCGTCGGATTGCGGATCGTGCCGCCGACGGTGATCCGGATGTTGACGTCGCCGACGCCCGGCACGCCCTCCACCGACCGCGTCGCCACCACGTGAAGGCCGGGATTCAGGTCGGGTGTGCCGAAGAAGAAGACCTCGCCGCCCTCGATGATGAAGCGCAGGCCGAGCTCCTCGTAGTAGCCGCGCCGCACGTCGAGGGTGCCGGACAGCGTCGGGATCGCGGTGCCCTCGGGCTTGAAGAGATCGAGCGCGCCGGAGAGCTCGATGCGGGCGTTAGTCGACGTGAGGATGGCGTCGTCGGTGACCGCGATGGCGAGCTGCACCCGGCTGCGCTCCCACAGCGAGGGGGACCGCTCGATCGTTTCCTCCCCCGTGCCCGGGATTTCCACGTAGAGAACCGCCTGGTCGAGGTTGATGATCTGCTTCTTCGATCGCGCCGCCATCTTGTAGATCGCCTCGTCCACCTCCACCCGGCCCGCGATGACCGGAGCGCTGGTCGATCCCGTGATGGTGATCTGGCCATTGATCTGCACCTCGCGCTGATCCGCGTCGAGGACCAGCAGCTCCGTCCCCGTCAGCTCGAGGTCGAGCGCGCCGAGCTGCAGATTGGCCATCTCGATCGTGCCGCCGAGCCGGAACGTCCCGCCCGAGCCGTCGGTCCCGGTCAGCTCGGCGAAGGTGATGCGGTCATTCGTGAAGGTGATGCGGCCGGTGATCTCCTCGTAGGTGACCTCCGTCGCCGTGATCGTCATCTGCCCGCCCCGCAGCGTCGCCAGCCCGTCGAAGAGGGGCGCCTCGCTCGTCCCGGCGATGGTCACCGCGAGGTCGATGGGTCCGGCCAGATCGCTGAGCCCGGGGATGAACGCGCCCAGCAGCGACAGGTCGGTATTGGTGCCGGTGACGCGCAGGTCCACCGGCCGGTTCGGCCGCCGGTCGACCCCGCCGACCAGCGCCAGATCCACCGGCACCGTCCCGGCCAGCACCAGGGCATGGCCCTCCGTCGGGGTCGTCACGGTGAGATTGACGTCGGCGAGCTGGCCGGCGTACTCCACGTCGCCGGCGATGCTGAAGAACTGGAAGCCGCGAATCTCCCCCTCCGAGACGAGGCCCGTCAGGCTGAGGAGCGGCGCGGCGCGCGGGCCGCGCAGCGTGCCGCGCACCGTTGCCTGACCCTGCCAGTCTCCCGGCGGATGGCCCAGCAGGCGGGCGATCTCCCGGAGCTCGATGTTCTCGACCGCGACCGTCAGGTCGGAGCTGCCGCGGAAGCTGAACACGCCGTTGGCGCTGAGGGTCTGGCCGTCCTGTTCGATCCGCACGTTGTCGGCGCGCAGCTCGCCCCCCACCAGCGTCAGCCGGCTGCCCTCCGTCAGCCGCCAGGTCGCGTCGGGCGAGGCGTACACGAGTTGCTCCAGCGTGGCGGCCGCTTGCGGGCCGGTGAAGTCCACCGTGCCGGCCAGCTCCGACTGCGCCTCGCCGCGATGCGCCAGCGTAGCCGCGAGCGCCATCCGGCCGGCGGCGTAGTCGAGCCGGACCGTGGCGGTATCCGCCGCGACGGCCGCCAGCTTCACGCCGGTGAACGTTCCGGTGGCCCGCATCGTGGTGCGGCCGCTGCCGATCCCGCTGACGGCGACGGTCGCGGCGCCCGAATCCGCCTGCATGCCCCGCAGATCGAGCGCGGCCGTGTCGATGGTGCCGGTCAGGGAGAAATTCGTGTAGACCCCGTCGAGCCGGGCGGTGGCGTGGGTGCGGGCGGGCGACTCCCCCAGCCCGGGCCACACCTCGCCGAGATCCTCGCTGTCGAGCGTGAAGTCGGCCGCGATCGCTCCCTGCCGCGCCAGCGCGAAGGCGCCGCGTCCCTGGAGCACGCTCTGCGGCATCCGGACCGTCAGGGTGTCGGCATAATAGGTGCGGCCGCGGAGACGGCCCGCCGTTTCCAGGGCGATCACGTCCCAGCGGTAGATCCGCGATCGGCCCAGCTCCGCCACCAGCCGGGCGTCGAGATCGTTGGGCCCCACCCCGCGTCCGCTGATCTGATAGGCGCCGGAGAGCTGGAGCGCCCAGCGACGCCCGAACAGCGGCCCCACGGCGAGGTCGTCGCTGGTGACGTCGAGATCGTAGCCGAAGGGCGCCCGGCGGAAGTCGAGCGTGCCGCCCAGCGTGAAGCCGCCGGCCGGGGCCCGCAGCGCGGCCTCCACCGCCACCTCGCGCGGCGGCCCGGTGAGGGAGATCACCCCGGTCACCGGCTGGGCGATCGGCGACCCCGGCACGAAGAGCTTGATGTCCTCCGGCGCCAGCGGTTCGGTGGCGAGCCGCAGGTCGAGCCGCAAATTGGCGAGCTCGATCAGCGATCCCTGCACGGTCACCTGCGAACGCCCCGTGTCTACCGCCCCGTCCGCAATGACGACCGTCGGATTGCCGAACGGTCCCGTCACCCGGCCGTCGAAGCGGGCCGTCCCGTTCACCCGGACGCCGGGAAAGAACCGCTTCACTTCCTCGAGGTCGAGCCGGGGGGCCTCCACCGCCAGCGCAAACGAGTCGTGGAGGCCCAGCGCGAGATGCCCCCCGGCTCGCAGCCGGGAGCCGGCCGTCTCGATCTCGATCGCCTCCAGCACCAGACTGTCGGTGGTCCAGATGCCGGTCCCGTCGAGGCGCTGGACGGTCAACGCGGGCGCGGTGGAGCGGAACGAAAAGTCGTCGGCGCGAAAGCGCCGCTCGCGACGGCCGCGTGACGTGAGCCCCAGGCCGATCACGCCATTGACGTCCTCGAACCGGTTGGCGGCCCAGTCGATCCGCGACCAGCCGCCTTCGGCGAAGCCGATGTCCACCGCCCCGTCCACGAACTCGATGGCATCCACATCGATGTAGGAGCCCCAGCCGGGGATCCGCGCCCCGGCGGGCGGAGCCGGACTCGGCTTGAACAGCGTCTGGAAGTTCCAGCGCCCGTCGGGACCGCGGACGAGGTTGATCTCGGGCCGCACCAGCCGCACCTCATCGAGGACGATCCGCTTGTCGAGAAAGGGGCGCAGCGCATAGCGCACCTGAATGCGGTCGGCGGCGACCAGCGTCACGCCGTCGGCGCCGATCAGGGCGAAGCCGTCGAGCGTGACGCCGCGCAGGACGTCCCCCTCGACGGCCCCCAGCCGCACCGTGCCAACCACCGCCTCGCCCAGCCGGGTGAGAATCTGCCCGCGCACCCAGTCATGGCCCCAGGGGGTTCGCAGCCAGACCAGCCCCCCGACGATCAGGAGCGCCGCCAGGGAGACGACGAGCGCCACCCCGAACATCACCTGGCTGAAGATCCGCGCGCGCAGTCCACTCATCAGAAGGCGTTCCCGATGCTGATGTGAAACACCCAGTTGGGGAGAAACGGTTCATCGCTGGCCAGTCGCCGAGCCACGTCGATGCGGAGCGGTCCCACCGGCGTGGTGTACCGGATCCCGGCGCCGGGCGTCACCTTGAGGTCGCCCGGAGAGATGGCGCCGGGGTCATCCCAGACGTTACCCGCGTCGACGAAGACGGCGCCGCGAAAATTTCCCCGCACCGGAAACCGCAGCTCCACGCTCGTCTCCAGCAACCCCCGGCCGCCGATGGGCTCGGGGTCCCGGTCCTGACCGAAGGCCGCCGGATCGTCCTTGGGGCCGAGCTGGCGCCGCGCGTACCCCCGCACGCTGTTGGCGCCGCCCGCGAACAGGCGCTGAAACAGCGGGACGCGTGCCTTCTCCCCGCCGTAGAGGAAGATCGCCCCGGGCAGGATCTTCGCCGCGATGACCCACCCCGGCCGCACCTGCCGATAGTGGGTGATCTGAAACGTGAGGCGATGGTAGGCGTAATCGGCGCCCACCAGCGGCAGACCGGCCTGATACGTCAGATTCGAGGTAAAGCCCCGCGTGGGCGTGAACAGGGAGTCGGTATTGTCGTAGGTGGCGCCCATGTCGGCGAAGAGGAGCCGGCTGGGATTGATGAACTCGCGGCCGAATTCGGGAATCAGCACGCCGCTGTCGAACGCGGAGAATTTGTCGCGCTCGACCGTCAGCCCGGCGCGCGCCTGGACAAACCGATTGACCCGGTACCCCAGCCGGCCGGTCGCGCCGACCCGCTGGACGGTGTAGTTGGGTTCGATCTCGAAGCGCAGAAACGCGGAGCCGAGCAGGTTGAGGTCGGGCTTGAAGAAGTAGGGCTGGCGGTACGTCACTGCCCCCTCGCGCTCCAGCTGAGAGTACTGCCCGCGCACTTCGAGCTGGCGGCCCTCGCCGAACAGGTTGCGATTCAACCAGGAGGCCCGCAGCCGGACGCGGTCCTCGGTACCGTACCCCACCCCGATCCGCACCACGTGGGGCGGGGCCGGCACGACGGTGACCACGACGTCCACCGTGTCGCCCCGCAGCGACGCCAGCTGGGGCTCGATGGCTACCCGCTGAAACAGCGACAGCTCGTAGATCCGGCGCTGGCTTTCCAGCACGTCGTTCCGACTATAGAGCTCCCCCTTGTGAAAGGCGAGCTGGCGCTGGATCAGCTGGGCGTCGGCTTCCGGGTACCCCTCGATCTTCAGATCGCCGAAGTAGTACAAATCTCCTGGTACCACCGTATAGGCCACCACGGCGCTGTGCGCGTCCTTGCGGATCCGGTACTCGAGCAGCACGTCCGCGAACGCGTGGCCATTGTTCTTGTGCGCGTTCTCGAGCGTGTCCCGCGACGCAATGAGATCGACCTCGGTGAAGATCTCGCCCTCTTTCATCGGCATGCGGTCGAGCAGGTCGGCCGCGGTGGGCTCGCCGTGGGTCGGCCCGCGCCCCTCCGACGCCTCGAGGCCCAGGATGTCCAGCGAGTCCACCTGGGTGGGCTCCCCCTCGAAGATCGTCAGGACGACTTCGACCTCGTCCGGCGACGTCTCCCGGACGGCGTACGACGCGAGCACCGCATCGAAGTAACCGTAGCGCTGATAGAGGACATGGATGCGCTGCAGGTCGTTGAGGAACTCGGCCTCGTCGAGGTAGTGGCGGTCGCTCCAGGGGAAGAAGCCGTTCTCGGTGGTATAGATCGAGTTCTCGATCAGCGAGCTGCTGAGCGCCGAGTTCCCCTCGATCCTCAGCTTGTCGATCTGGGCATCGTCCGGGACGTCATCGAGGCAGCACCCCCGTTCGGCCAGCGGCACGGCGGGACTCGGCGGGACGGGCTCCTGGGCCCGGGCCGGCGCGGTCGCAAGCGCCCCCAGCAACGCGGCCACGACGAGCAAGCCCGGCCTCATGGGCGGCTCTCGTGGGCTTTCCAGCCCGCCGCGACGCCCTTGCGGCGATGCCACTGGGCGATCCGCGCCAGTTCCCCGCCCAGGATGAACACCATGCTGCTGTAGTACACCCAGAACGCCACCATCATCAGATTGGTGAACGAGCCGTAGAGGTCGAGAAAACGGCTGAACTCGGCCAGATAGGCCACGAAGATCTCCTTCGCCAGCTCGAAGAGAACGCTCGAGAACGTCGCGGCCAGCGCCGCGTCGGAGCGCGGGATCCAGCGGGCAGGCACGTAGCGGTACACGAAATAGAACATGGCGAACGTGATCACGAAGGCGAGCGCGGTGCTCACCAGCGACGTGATCCACGACAGATTGTAGGCCTCGAGGCCGAGAAAGCCGATGCCATACGTCTCGGCCCAGCGGAGCACCGTGGTGAGCGTGATCGTCAGCAGGAACAGCGTGCCCACGACGAGCACCATCTTGATGTCGTGAATCTTGCCCTGGATGATCCCGAGGCGCTCTTCGGGCGGAATCTCGAAGATGATCTCGAGCACGGTGCGGAGCGACCCGAACAGCCGGGTCGACGCCCAGATGACGCCCACCAGTCCGATGATGCCGAGCCAGCCGCGGTCGTCGACCAGATTGAACAACAGCTCTTCCGCCTGGGCGCTGGCGAGCGGCATGATGCGCTGGATGAAATGGAGGATCTGGTCGCGTGCCGCGGCCGACGACTCGACCAGCATGCCGAGGATCGAAATCGAGAGCAGGAGCAGCGGGACGATCGTGACGAGCACGTTGAAGGTGATGCCGGAGGACAGGAAGAAAATCTGGTCCTTGCCCGCCTTGTGCCAGAGGTTCCGGCCGTAGAAGGCTCCCCAGCGGGAGACCAGGCGCCCGGTGCGCCGAACGGCCGCCACTCGGCGGCCTTAGATCCGCCGGCGGCCGCTGACGAGGCTCAGGAGCGCGACGAACAGGGCCGCGCCGACGACCGACCAGACAAGCGGGAAGGGACGGCCCTCGATGGAGAGCGGGAACGGTTCCGGCAGCCCGATCTGGCCCGCCAGCCACCCCCCCAGCAGGGCGCCGACAAACCCCAGCGCAATGGAGACGAGGCAGCCGCCCGCCGAGTAGCCCACGATCGCCTGCGCCAGCGCACCTGCTACGGCGGCCACCGCGAGCAGAGCCAGGAACCCGAGAAGCGTCATGCCGGACCTCCGCGTGTCAGGGTAAAGACTAGAGCCGGTCCAAATCTATCCGGACGGTTTTCTCGGGGGCAACCGTGACCGGTCCCTCCCAGAGCATCTCCGAGCCGCGCCAGACCCGGGCGACATAGCGCCCGCCCCACAGCAGGAGGGCCGGCGGGCTGCCCGTCGCCTCCCCGAACTTGCGTCCTCCCGCGGGCGCCAGCACCTCCAGCCGCCAGGCCCCCCCCCCGGGTGGCGGTACGATCGTCAACCGGCCCAGCCCCCGCCGCTCGATCACCTGCTCTTCCCCGGGCAGAACGACCACGTCAGCCAGGGACTGGGCCGGAATGGTCTGCAGCTCGAGGGCGAAGCTCCCCGGCATGATCAGGCGTCGCTCGCCGCTCAGCAGGACGCCGTACACCTCTCCCGTCAGCGGCTCGCGGACCTCGGCCCGCTGGCCGTCGACCGGGCCGTCGGGCCCGATCAGCTCGAGCCCCAGCACGCCGGTGGGCGGCAGCGTGACCGTGGCCGCGCCCCCGGCAGTGACGACGACCGACTCGGTCACGAAGACCGGCAGCGTCTGGACGGTCAGCCGGTAGCGCCCCGCACCCACCCGGGCCGTCTCGCCCACCCGCAGGGTGTCCACCGTCTCGCCATGCATGAGGAGCGCCCGGGTCAGCGGCGGATCGGCGAATTCCGGCGCCAGGATCGTCAGCGTGCCGCTCCCCCCCAGCTCGAGCCGGGTCAGGCGGCCGGCCGTCACCACCACGTCCTCGCGCACGGTGAAGGAGTCGCCGTGATCGACGTGCAAATCATAGCTCCCCGCCTGCAGAATGGCGGGGTCGCCGGTGAAGAGATAGCGCACCTCGGGCCCCCCCCGCGACGAGCGGACGGAGAGCGGGGCGCGCACAGGCGCATTGGACGCATCGCGCAAGTCGACCACGAGCCGGCCGAGATCGACGCGCTCGATCACCGCCGTCTCGCCCGGCAGAATGAGCACCCGCTCGATCGCCAGCGTGGGGGCGGTCCCGACGAGCACGGTATAGATCCCCGCCGGCACCGGGCGCGGCCCCCGGCTGGTGAACACCGCCACCACTTCGCGGGTCAGCCGGCGCAGCAGACTCACCGGCAGCGAGACGGCTTCCCCGCCGGCGCCGACCCGCAGCCGCACGTCGAGCAACCCCCGGTTCTGCAGCACGAGCGCCAGCCGCTGCGCCGCCGCGTCGATCCCGGCCGGATCGGTCAGCACGGTGAAGGAGCCCGAGCCGGCGCGGCTCAGGCACCGCAGCCGCTCGAGCTCGTCGCGGTCGGGATTCAGCGCCACCACGTGCAGCCGGGCGCGGCGATTGCCCCGGTGGCCCACCACCGAGCGCCAGGCGGCGCACGCGTCGCGGCCGCAGGTATCGGTGCCATCAGCCAGCAGCACGTAGGTGGTGGCGGTGTCGGCGGCGGCCCGCTCGAGCGTCAGGGCGAGCGGCGAGACGCCGAGCGGCTGAACGCCCGCCAGCGCGGCGGTCCAGGCGGTCGCGGGATCCCGCTGGCCGACCAGTCGGGCGGTATCGCCGCAGTCGCGGCGCAGACGGTGGCTTCCGGCGCCGAAGACCCGCAGCCCGAGCGCCGGCTCGGCCCGCCCGTCAGCGAGATTCTGCCGGAGGGCGCGGAGGAACTCTTTGGCGACGCTCATCTTCTCCTCTTCGCCCAGCCGGCCGCGCATGCTGCCCGAGGCGTCGAGGACGATCTGGATCGGCCCGGCGGGAGAGCTGGACCGCTGGGCGCACACCGGGGCCGGTGGCCGGGTGGCCGCCGCCAGCGCCAGGACGCCGACCGCCGCGAGCGCGCCGCGGACAGCCCGCGCCAGCCAGGACCGGTGGAATCGGATCATGCCACCCCGAAGGCTGGACCGGAAGTGGAAACCCAGAAGGTGAGGTCAGGACCGCTTCAGAAACTGGTCGTGACGGCATTTCGGACAGACCGGCAGCGCCTCACCCGCCGCCAGCGGCAGGACGAAGCCGCACTGCTCGCACTGATACCCGCCGGAGCGGGCGACGATCTCCCCGGCGCGAAATTGGTGGCCGATCTCGAGGATCGACTCCTCGTACTTGCGGCGGG
>JBHENR010000028.1:0-32298 GCA_046262555.1 Gemmatimonadota bacterium
GTCCGGGGGCTGCTGCAGCAGTCCCGCGAACTGCTTCACCCACAGCTCGCTGACATTGAGCGCGACGGCGAAGGGGAGCAGCGCGCTGAAGAGCTCGGGGGTTTTCTCCGGCGCGTCGCGAAACTCGATCTCGGCCTTCTCGGCGCGGCGGATGTACTCCCGCAACCCCTCCAGGTCGCGCCGTACGCGCGCGCCGCCGGCGGTCATCGCCGGCATGTGGAAGGAGAAGACGATCACCAGGAGGGCGCAGAGGATGAGCGCCGGGAGCAAGGTCCAGATGCCGGCCGCCGCCAGGGCGGGGATGCCCGCGACGAGGGCGAAGACGAGCATCACGATGCCGCCGGCGAGCCACAGGTTGCGCGTCCTGGCCGGGCTGCGGGCGAAGTATTGCTGCTTCACCAGCTCCTTATAGAGCGCCTTCTTGATGTCCGGCAGCTTGGTATAGAATTTATTGCGCAAGGCCGACAGCCGGCGTGCCGGCTCACCATCGAGAATGCCGTCGAGCACGAGTCGTTCGTAGCGTTCGAGCTCGGCGGTGTCGTCCCGGCGGCGGACGATCTCCCAGTCGGGCTTGCGGAGCCCGAGCGACGTGAGCGCCCGGCCGGCGAAGGACGCTTCGTCGATGCCCCCCAGCACCCCCTCTGGCGGCACCTCGCGCAGGGACAGCCAGCCGCGCACCGCGAGATCGAGCACCGTGGCGATCACGTCGTCCATGTCGGCACGCTGGTCGGCGAGCGCGCCCGCCGTCCCCGGCCGCAGACCCTCCGGCGTGCGCCACTGGGGCGCAATGCTGCCCAGCTCGGGCTCGCGGCCATGCCGCCGCCACCAGCCGAAAAGGAGCGCGAGGATGAGGAGCGGCAGCGCCAGCGGGCCGTACAGCAGGACCTTATCCACCAGGCGGCTCGCGCGGGTGGGCCCCGCGATCACGCCCTTGGGGAATCCGGCCGCGAGCGTGAGCCCCTCGCCGGGCCCGAGCGGCGCCGTGGTGGCGAACGCGAACGCGCCGGGCGCGACGACGGTGGCGGTACATCCCGTGTCGCTGGTGCTCTCCGCCGACCCCGCGTAGCAGTGCGCCTGCCAGGGGGCGCTGTCGGCGAAGGCGCGCGCCGGGGCCGGCAGCTGAACGCGCGCGCTGGCGCGTTCGATCGGCACCGGCCACTGCGTTCCCGTCACCTGCCAGTACAGCTCGTCGAACGTGTCGAAGAAGCCGAGCCCGCCCGAGAGGGTGTAGTAGAGCACGTAGACCTGGTCGCCGGTAACGAGGACGTCCGGATCGCCGATCCGGATGCGCACCGTGCCGGAGCCGCTCACCTCGGTGAGAATGTCGCGGCCGGCGCCGTCGGTCACCCGATCGAGGTCGAGATCGAACCGCACCCGGCCGGCTGGAATCGGAACGGTGGGGGAGATGACCCGCCGATACCGAACCGGAATGTCGCGATAGATGCCGTGCCGCTGGAGCGCCGCGAAGTCCACCGTGATCCATTCGATGACGGCGAGCGAGCCGTCGGGCTGGACGTCGTAGCTCGCCTGGAAGTCCGTGATCGTCCAGCCGGTATCGGTCTCCTGCGCCAGGGCGGCGGCGGGAGCAACGGCGAGCAGCCCGACCGCCAGCGCGATCGCCGTCAGGAGCCGGCTCAGCGGGCGTCCTCGGCGCCCACATCGGGCGCGCGCCGCTCGCCGGCCTCGGCGAGCTCGAACGGCTCGCCGGGATGAAATCCGAACGGGGCCGCCAGCAGCAGGTTGGGAAACGTCTCCCGGCGGGTGTTGAAATCGCGCACCACGGCGTTGTAGTACCGCCGGGCGCTGGCGATGTCGTCCTCGGTGCGGATCAGCTCGGCTTGGAGCGCCAGGAAGTTCGTGTTGGCGCGGAGCGCGGGATACGCCTCGGCCAGCACCAGCAGCTGGCCCAGCCCGAGCGAGAGCTCGCCCTCGGCGGCCGCCCGCGCCGCCGCCGCTTCGGGCGTCGCACCAGCGGTGCGCGCGTCCGCGCGGGCCGCGGTCACCCGCTCGAGCGTCGTCTGCTCGTGGCCGGCGTAGCCCCGCACCGCGGCGACCAGATTCGGCACCAGATCGGCGCGCCGCTTGAGCATCGCGTCCACGTCGCCCCACGCCGCCCGCAGCCGGTTGCGCAACCCGATCAGGCCGTTGAAGACCCACGCCGCCCAGAGGACAAGGAGGGCGAATGCACTTGCTATAAAGTAAACCAACAAGGGGAGGCTCCTTATCGTAGATGGTAAGAGACAGCTTACATATTGATTGACAAACTGTAAGTTATCACTTACAATAATAGCACTTAATCGTAAGCCATTCCTTTAAGGAGGACTCCATGGGCGCTATGAAAGACCTCCAATTGCGTCAAATCGACACCAAACTACGGTCGCTGGCAAAACTGCGCACCCTTCCTGTTCCGCCCAAGGGATGGATCCATGACATCCGGGGAGCGTTGGGGATGTCCCTGTCGCAACTCGGGGGACGTCTGAAGATGTCACACTCGGCAATTTCCCAACTCGAGCGTGGGGAAGTGGAAGGTTCCATCACCCTCAAGACACTGCAGAAGGTTGCCGCGGGCCTGCACTGCGAACTCGTCTATGCTCTGCTGCCCGTCACCTCCCTCGGCGAATACCGTGAACAGGAGGCGCGGCGTGTCGCCACCGAGACGATTGACCGCGTGGGTCACACAATGGTGCTGGAAAACCAGGCCGTTTCCGCGGCGGAACGCAGCCTGCAAATCGAGGATCTCACGCAGGAATTGCTTAGAGAACGCCCGCGTGAGATCTGGAACGCCTCCTGATGGACGGGGAACCTGAAGGGGCCACCCCCCTCGACCCGGAAGAGGCCGTGGGACTACTTCCAGCGCACATCACTACGCGGGCCGAGCTCAATGCCTGGGAGCAGGCCAATCTCCTCCACGCGGAGCCGTGGGCGTTCGGGCGCCGGCATCCCGAGATCCTCTCACTGGCGTTCATGAAGCGTCTGCATCGGAAGATGTTCGGAGTGACCTGGAAATGGGCGGGAGCTTTTCGACAGACCGACAGGACCATCGGTGTGTTGTGGCAAGATGTTCAGGTCGCGGTGCTGACGCTGTGCCGGGACGTGAACTTCTGGATCGAGCATCACACGTACGACGCCGACGAGCTGGCGGCGCGGTTTCATCAACGCCTCACGCAAATTCACCCCTTTCCCAATGGTAACGGCCGGCACGCGCGGTGGATGACCGATCTGTTGCGACTCGAGACCGGACACCCCCGGTGTTCCTGGGGACGGCAGGACCTCACCAGTCCGAGTGATGTCCGGTCGCGCTACATCGCCGCCCTGCGGGCCGCGGATGACGGCGACTTGACCCCGCTTCTGGAGTTTCTGCGAACGTAGCCGCGGGCGACATTCCCGTCCGGCCCTGGATTTTCGGGAGATTTTCGGTATTCTCATGGTCCCTCCCGGCCCCGCCGGCGAGCCAGACCCTCTCGAAAGTCGCCCATGGCCCAGCCGTTCACGCACCTCCACGTCCACAGCCACTACTCGCTGCTGGCGGGAGCGTGGGCGCCGGAGGAGATCGCGCGGGCGGCGGCGCGGCAGGGCCTCCCAGCGATCGCGCTCACCGACACCGACGGCCTCTACGGCGCGGTGCCGTTCGCCAAGGCGTGCGCGGCGGCCGGCGTGCGGATGATCCTGGGCGCCGAGCTGACCGATCCGGCGCGCGCCGGCCGGGGGGTCTTCCTGGCGCGCGACCAGGCCGGCTACGAGGCGCTCTGCGCGCTGGTCTCGGCGCGCCACCTGGACGCCGGCTTCACGCTGCGCGACGCGGTGGCGCGGCGCTCGCCGCACCTGGCGCTCCTGACCCGCGACCACCGGCTGCTGGAGGTGGCGGTCGCGGCCGGCCGGCGCGACGGCACCTATGCCGAGGTTCGCCCGGCGCCGGATGGGCCGGCTGGCGCCGCCGAGCGCGCGCTCCGGCGGGAGACGCTGGCTTGGGCGGCGCGGCTCGACCTGCCGCCGGTCGCCACCGCGGGCGCCTACTACGAGGCCCCCCCGCGGCGCGACGCCCATCGGGTGCTGCGCGCGATCGGCACCCGCACCACGCTGGCGGCGCTGGCGGCGCGGGAAGCGGACCGGGCGGGCAGCGGCAGCGGCGCGGGAGGCGCCGGCTGGCGCCCCGGCGACCTCGAGACCGGCCCGGTCGCGCCCACCACCGCCTGGCTCCAGCCGGGTGCCGCGCTCGCGGCGGCGTTCGCCGACTGTCCGGCGGCGATCGAGAACGCCGGCGCGGTGGCCGCCGCCTGCCGCTTCGGGTTCCGCTGGGGCGCGTTCCACTTTCCCACCTATCCGACGGCGCCGGGGGAGAGCGCGTTCGCGATGCTGTGGCGGCTCGCGTTCGAGGGGCTGGCGGTCCGCTACCGGCCGCTCCCCGACGCGGCGATCCGGCGGCTCCAGGAGGAGCTGGAGGTGATCGAGGCGAAGGGGTTCGCCGACTACTTCCTCGTCATCCGCGACATCGCCCGCTGGGCGGCGGCGGAGCGCATCCCCTCGGTCGGCCGTGGCTCGGCGGCCAACAGCCTGGTGTCGTTCTGCCTCGGCATCACCCACGTGGATCCGCTCCGCCACCGCCTCTTCTTCGAGCGGTTCCTGAGTCGCGAGCGGGCCGACGCGCCGGACTTCGACCTCGACTTCTGCTGGCGGCGGCGCGAGCGGGTGGTGGCGTACGTGTCGGAACGGTTCGGCGCCGAGCACGTGGCGATGATCGCGACGTTCTGCCGCCTCGGCGCCCGCGGCGCCCTGCGCGAGGTGGCCCGCGCGCTGGGCGTGCCCGACCGCGAGATCGGGCGCGTCACCCGGCGGCTGCCGCATGGCGCGAGCGTGGCGATGCTGCCGGCCCTCTGCCAGACGCTGCCCGAGTGTCGCGGGCTGGGGCTCGACCGGCCGCCCTGGGACGCGGTGGTGGCGCTGGCGCTACAAATAGACATGTATCCGCGGCACCCCGCGGTCCACTCCGGCGGGATCGTGATCGGCCCCCGGCCGCTCGACCGGTACCTGCCGCGCCAGCGGGCGGCCTCGGGAGTCGTCGTCACCCAGTTCGACATGTACCCGGTGGAGGACGTGGGGCTGGTCAAGATCGACCTGCTGGGGAATCGCGGCCTGTCGGTGATCGCCGACGTGAGCGACGCGCTGCGGGAAACGGAAGGGCTCGAGATCGCCTGGGCTCACGACGAGGATGCCCCCGAAGAACCCGGCCACGTCAACCCGTTCCGCGACCCCGCCACCCGCGCCATCCTGCGCGCCGGCCGGACGATGGGGTGCTTCTACATCGAGTCGCCGTCGATGCGGGGGCTGCTCCGCAAGCTCCGCTGCGACAGCTTCGAGATGCTGACCGCCGCCTCGTCGATCATCCGGCCGGGCATCTCCGACAGCGGGATGATGGACGCCTTCATACGCCGCTTCCGCGGTGACGAGCCGGTCGTCCACCTCCACCCCGTGATGGCCGAGCTGCTGGGCGACACCTACGGCGTGATGATCTATCAGGAGGATGTGATCAAGGTCGTGCACCGCCTGGCCGGGATGTCGCTCGGCGAGGCGGACGGCCTGCGCCGCGCGATGTCGAAGAAGCGCGACTTCGAGGATTTCGGCGCGCACCAGGCGCGGTTTCTCGCCGGGACGCAGGCCCATGGCGTCGCGCCCGACGTCGCCGACGAGATCTGGCGCCAGATCGAGTCGTTCGCCGGCTACTCGTTCTGCAAGGCGCACTCCGCCTCCTACGCCCAGGTCTCGTTCCAGTCGGCGTGGCTGAAGGCCCACTACCCGGGTCCGTTCATGGCCGCCGTGCTCGCCAACGGCGGCGGCTTCTACCCCGCCTTTGCCTACGTCGAGGAGGCGCGGCGGCTGGGGCTGGCGATCCGGCTCCCCGACATCAACCGCAGCGCCGCGACCTGGAGCGCGGAATCCGCCGGACCCGGCGGCGGTGCGGGCGCGATCCGGGCCGGGTTCGGCCAGATCGGCGAGCTGCCCGAGACGACCGTGGCCCGGATCCTCGGCGAGCGCGCGCGGGGCGGCCCGTTCATCGCGCTGGGCGATTTCTGCGCCCGGGTGCCCGTCAGCGTGACCGACGCCCACCGGCTGATCGATGCCGGCTGCTTCGACGCCTTCGATCTGACCCGGCCGCAGGCCAAATGCCGGGCCGAGCTGGCGCTGCAGGGCTGGCTGGCGCGGCCCGAGGCCGGCGCGCTGTTCGCCCCCGCGGCGTGGGCGGCGCTGGAGGCCCCGCCGCCGCCCGTGCCGGGGCTCGCCGACTACCCCGTCGCGGACCGCCGCCGGCGCGAGTGGGAGCTCCTCGGCGTGTCGGTGCATCACCATCCGCTCGAGTTCGCCCGCGAGGCCGTCGCCGCGGTCCGCCGCGCGGCGTCCCCGCAGGCCCCGGCGATCACGGCCGACGCGTTCGCCGGCTACGCCGGGCGGCGGGTCACGCTGGTAGGGTTCCTGACGTCGACCAAGCGGGTTCGCACCACGCACGGCGAGCCGATGATGTTCCTGACGCTCGAGGACGAGACCGATCTGTACGACGCGGTGCTGTTTCCCCGCGTCTATCAGCGGGCCGGGCACCAGTTGCGCGACCGGGGGCCGTACATCCTCGTGGGCCGGATCGAGGACGACCCGCACCCCTCCACGGTGATGGTGGAGCGGCTGGAGCGGCTGGCGGATCGCGCCTGAGGGACCCGCCGCGCGCGCCTGACTGGCGCGCCGAACGGGTGAACGGAAGATTCCGCCGCATGGCCCGCCTGCCCCCCGTAGATCTCGACGCCGTCGCCGACGCGAAACTGCGTGCCGGCTTCGATGATCTGGCGAAACGGATGGGGGCGGTCCCCGAGAACGTGCTCCTGCTGGCGCACAAGCCGCTCTATGTCGAGCTCCTGCGGTGCGTCTCCGACACGATCGACGCCCCGACCGAAATCGACCCCGCGCTGAAGCAGCTCGTCGAGCTCAAGGTGGCCCGCCTCAACAGCTGCGACTACTCGGTGGACTTGCTCGAAGGGGCGCTGCTCGACAAGGACGTCTCCGACGCCAAGCTCCACGAGCTCGACTTCTACGAGGAGTCCACCCTCTACGACGAGCGCGAGCGGCTGGCGCTGAAGCTCACCGAGAAAATGGTATTCGGCGCGGTGGACGACTCGCTCTTCGGCGACGTGCGGAAGGAATTCTCGATCGTCGAAACGCTGGAGCTCGTCGTCACCGTGGCGCTCGAGAACTTCTACTCGCTCGTCAACCGCACGCTGGGACTCAAGCCCCAGGGATTCCGCGACCAGGCGCTGGCGCGTCGCGCCGCGCAACCCTCCTGACGGCGTTGCCCGCCGGCCGCGGCCGGCTGGTGGTGTTCGACGTCACCGGAACGCTCCTCACCCCCGCCGGCTCGGTGGGCGCGGTCTACGCCGACGCCGCGCGCGCGGCCGGGGGCGCGTTCGAAGCCGCCACGCTCGACACCGCCTTCGGCCGCGCGCTCGGCGCGGCCCCTCCGCTCGCGTTCGGCCACCTCGGTCCTGGCGATCGGGAGGCCGCCGAGCGCGACTGGTGGCGGGGGGTGGCCCGGAGCGCGCTGGGCGCGCTGCCGCCGGCGTTTGGCTTCGACCCCTTCTTCGACCGGGTCTGGCGCCACTTCAGCGAACCCCGCGCCTGGCGCGTCTACCCTGAGGTGCGGCTGGCGCTCCGGGCGCTCCGCCGCACTGGCCACCCGCTGGCCGTCCTCTCGAACTGGGACAGCCGCCTGCCGCCCCTGCTCGAGGCCCTGCGACTCGGCGGGTACTTCGCCCGGGTTCTGGTCTCGAGCGCGCTGCCCGCGGCCAAGCCGGATCCGGCGGCCTTTGCCGCGGCGACCACCGCGCTCGACGGGGTGGGCAACGGCGTCCCCATCATGGTCGGTGACCGGCTCGACCACGATGTCCTGCCGGCGCGGGCGGCCGGCTGGGACGCGGTCTGGCTCGACCGCCGCGGGGACGCGGCGCCGCCCGGCATCGCGCGCGTAACCGATCTGCGCGACCTCGCGCGGGACGAAGGCGCTTGACGCCTCCCGCGGGCGACTCCTACTCTCGTGGCGTGTCCCGCGCATTCTTCGCCGGCGCCCCGCCTCGTCAGATCGCCCACCGGGGCGCCAGCGGCACGCATCCCGAAAACACGATCGAGGCGTTTCGCGCGGCCCGTGCCGCCGGGGCGCAGGGGATCGAGCTCGACGTCCACCGCAGCACCGATGGCGAGATCGTGGTCATCCATGACGGCACGCTCGAACGGACGACCGACGGGCGGGGCGAGGTGCGCACCCGGACGCTGGCCCAGCTCCAGGCGCTCGACGCCGGCTATCATTTCTCCGCCGATGGCGGTCGCACCCACCCGTTTCGGGGGACGGGGGTCCGCATTCCCATGCTCCGGGAGGTGTGCGAGACGTTCCCCGAGGTGCCCATGATCCTCGAGATCAAGCAGTGTGAGCCGCATCTGGAGCAGGACTTGGCACGAATACTGCAAGAAACGGGGGCTGTCGAGCGGACACTGGTGTTTTCGCTCGACCAGGAGCCGGTCGGCCGTTACCGGGCGATGGGTCGCGACCGCCCTACGGGCTTCGGTCCCGCCGAGGTAGCCGACTTTCTGCGCCGCGTGGCGTCCGGCGACTGGCTGGGGTACCGGCCCGACGCGCTCGCCTTTGCGGTGCCGGTTCGGCACGAGGGGACCCAGATCATCAGCGCGCCGTTCCTCGAGGCCGCGCATCGCTTTGGCCGCGAAGTCTATGTGTGGACGGTGAACGATCCGCGGCAGATGCATACGCTGCTCGATCTGGGAGTGGATGGACTGATCAGTGATTTTCCTGAACGGCTGCGCGCGGTCATCGCCGAGCGCGCGGTTTCGCCCTGAGGCGAGGGGAGAACCGAACGTGCCGGATGCGAAGACGCTCAGCGCCGCGCTCGATGCGGTAGACGTCGGCATGGCCCTGGTGGGGCCCGACTGGCTGGTGCAGTTCTGCAATGTCGCCTACGGCGAAACGGTAGGCGCCGCGCCCGAGGAACTGATCGGCTCCTCGATCTTCGCCGACGCCTGCCCGTGTGAATCGCTCGCCGCCCAAGAGGCCAGCTGGGACGACGGCGTCCTGATCAGTGTCAGCGGGGAAAGCCCGCTGGGGAACATGGTGGACGTCGTCGTGAGGCCGGTTATGCCGGGGTCCGATGTCCGGCTGGTCGTCGTGCAGCGCGCCTTCGTGCGCGCCGTCACGGGCCGGCGGTTGCCGCCTGACGTCACGACCGAGCTGCACGACATCGTCGCCGAGCTGACCGGTCACACGACCGAGCAGACGGCGCTCGAGGCCGCGCCGCTGTCGATTCTGATGCTCGGCGTCGAGGGGATCGCCGCGCTGCGCGAGCAGCACGGTTCAGAGGCGGTCGAGCCGATCCTCCGCGAAGTGGCACAGGTGCTCGTGCTGCAGAAGCGGAAGGCCGACATCATCAGCCGCTACGGCGACGGGCAGTATCTGATTCTGGCGCCCGAGACGCCCCGCTACGGCGCCTCGATGCTGGCCGAGCGCATCCGCCGCCGGGTCTCCGCCCTCGACATCACGACGGGCGTCGGCGGACCCCCGGTGACGCTGCTGACCTACGCCAGCGAGTATCGGCCCCACCTGGATGGAACGGTCCGCGAGGCGATCGCCCGCGCGGCGGCCGCGACGACCACGCCCCGGTAACACGCCCGCTCCGCGTTGACACGGCCCGGCGGGGCCGGTAAGCTCGCCCGCCAGATGCCCCTGCGTTACCTCGACGGGATCCGCCTCCGCCGCGCGGCGACCGCAGCTGCGCGCTGGGTCAGCCAGCGACAGGAAAATCTCAACGGGATCAACGTGTTCCCGGTCGCCGACGGCGACACGGGGACCAATCTCGCCGCGACGCTGGTCAGCGCCGTCGAGCGCGCCCAGCGGCTCCGTGGCCGGGCGGTGGGACCCGTCAGCCGGGCGCTGGCCGACGGCGCGCTGTATGGCGCCTGCGGCAACTCGGGCGCCATCCTGGCCCAGTTCTTCGAAGGGTTCGCGGGCGGGCTCGAAGGCCGCCGGCGAGCGGGCGCCACGGCATTGGCCGCAGCCGCCGCGCGCGCGAGCGCCGCCGCCCAGGCCGCCCTCGAACGCCCCCGCGAGGGGACCATTCTCTCGGTCATGCGCGCCTGGTCCGATCGCTTCGCCACCCGCGGCGCGGTGGAGGGGGCCGACCTGCTCGAGGTCTTCCGCGACTCGCTGGACGCCGCCCACGAGGCGCTGGCGCGCACGCCGCAGCAGCTGCGCGAGCTGGCCGCGGCGGGCGTGGTGGATGCCGGAGCCCAGGGGTTCGTCTACTTCCTCGAGGGGATTCTCCACTTCGCCGAGGGGCGGCTCGCCGGCGCCGTGATCGAGGACGGCGACCACGCCGCCCCACTCGAGCGCGCCGTGATCACCGAGGCGCCTCAGGATATCACCTTTCGCTACTGCACCGAGTGCCTGGTGGAGGGCGACGCCCTCTCGCTGCCGGCGCTGCGGGACGCGGTGTCCGCGCTGGGCGACTCGCTGGTAGTGGCGGGCTCGCCGCGGCGGATCCGCATCCATATCCATACCGACTCCCCGAACGCCGTCTTCACCGCCGCCCGCGCGTTCGGCGTGGTGGTCCACACCAAGGCCGACGACATGCACGCCCAGCATCGCGCCCGGTTCACCCGCGGGCTGGTGGCGATCGTTACCGACACCGCGGCCGACCTGCCCGAGCGCGAGCTGCAACGGCTGCGGATCCACGCCGTGCCGCTCCGCGTCCTGCTCGGCAGCAAGGTGTACCTCGACAAGCAGACCCTGCGGCCGGACGAGATCTACGAGCGCCTCACCCGCGGCGAGCGGAGCGTGCGCACGTCGCAGCCGGCGGCGGGGGACTACGCGGCGCTGTACGCGTACCTGTTCGAGCACTATGCGGCCGTGGTGGCGCCGAGCCTGTCCGGCGGACTCTCGGGAACGATTCAGGCGGCCCGCACCGCGGCGGCGTCGGTGGACGACGCGCGCATCACCGTGCTCGACACCGGCACCGCGTCGATCGCTCAGGGGCTGATCGTCCAGGCGGCCGCCGAGTGCGCGCTGGCCGGCGGCGGCGTGGAGGCGGTCGTCGCGGCGACGGAGGACGCCAAGCGGCGGGTCCGGTTCCAACTGGCGGTCCCGACCCTGGAGTACATCCTCCGGAGCGGTCGCGTCGCCGGTTGGAAGGTCGGTCTGGCGCAGCGGCTGGGGCTGGTGCCCATCCTGTCGATACGAACCGACAGCGGAGCCCTTCGCCTGGCGCGCCTGGCGCGCCGCGGACGGGTGCACCGCACCGCGCTGGCCGCGGTCCGCCGGCTGGTCCGGGCCGAAGCCACGCCGCCGGAACGGATCTGGATCGCGCACGCCGCCGCGCCTTCAGTCGCCGAGTCGTATCGCGCCGCGCTCGCCCGGACGGCGCCGGATGCCGAGCTGTCGGTGCTCGAGGTCGGCCCCGCGCTGGGCGCCCACACCGGACCCGGCGCGGTCGCGGTCGCCTACCTGGCGGCGCCCCCTCGATGAGCGTGGTCGTCTACTCGACCGATTTCTGCGGCTACTGCGACCGCGCCAAGGCCCTGCTGGCGCTACGGAAGATTCCGTTCGACGAGGTCCTGCTCTCGCGATCGGAAGAGGGGCTCGCCCGGCTGGCGGCGGTCGCGCCGCGCGGCCGCACCTTCCCCCAGATCGTCATTCACGGTCGCCCGATCGGCGGCTACGCCGAACTGGCGGCCCTCGACCGTGGCGACGAACTGACCCGGCTGGTCGGATGAACGCCGGACGACTGGACCGGGCCCGCGCGGAGACGGAGGCGAGCGGCTGGGCCGGCGTACTGGCGACGCCGGGCATCAATTTCACCTGGCTGACGGGCCTCGCGCTGGACCGCTCCGAGCGCTTGACCTGCCTGGGGGTGCCCCGGCGCGGGACGCCCTGGATCGTCTGTCCCGCCTTCGAGGCCGAGCGGCTTGGGGCGGCGCTGGCCGGCATCGAGATCATTTCCTGGGAGGAGTCCGATGATCCCTTTGCGCTCGCCGCGCGGCAGTGCGCGGCCGCCACCGGACCCTGGGCGCTCGAGCCGACCACCGAGTGGCACGACGGCACGCGGCTGATGGCCGCGATGCCGGCGACGGCGGTGGAAGACGGCGCGGCGCTGTTCGCCGCGCTCCGCCGGCGGAAGGACGCGGGAGAAATCCAGGCGCTCCGGCGCGCGATCGCTGACGCCTGGGCGGTTTACGACGCGATCCTGCCGGAGCTGGCGCCCGGGGCGACTGAGCGGGAGGTGGCCGACCGCGTGCTGGCGCTGTTCGGGGCGCGCGGCTGCCAGGGATGGGCGCTGGTCCAGTTCGGTCCCGGCAGCGCGGTGCCGCACGGCGAGTCGGGCGCGCGGGCGCTCGAGCCCGGGCAGGCGGTGCTGTTCGACTGGGGGGGCTGGCGGGACGGCTTCACCGCCGACCTGACCCGCACCATCTGGTGGGAGGGCGGCTCGGTGCCAGCGGCCGACGCGCCGGCACCGTTCCGCGCGATTCAGGAACTGGTTCGTTCCGCCCAGCGGGCCGCGCTCGAACGGGCCGGCCCGGGCGTCGCCTGCGGGGCGGTCGATGCGGCGGCGCGCGATGTCATCACCGCCGCCGGGCACGGCCCGCAGTTCACCCACCGGCTGGGCCACGGGCTGGGGTTGGAGATCCACGAGGCGCCCTATCTCGTGACGGGCAGCCCTGTTCCGCTGGCGCCGGGAGATGTCGTCACGGTGGAGCCTGGCGTCTACCTGCCGGGTATACTGGGGGTGCGGTGGGAGGACGACGTCCTGGTGACCGACGGCGGCATCGAGGTCCTCTCCCATCGCGCCGCAACGGAGGAGGCACCATGAAGCCCACCATCCTGCTGCTCCTGACGATTCTTCTGTCGAGCTGCTCGAGCAACGTCTTGACGGACGACCGCGACGCGGGCATCAACGGCACACTCGCCGGCGTTGTCTCGATCGGCCCGATCTGCCCGGTGGAGCAGGAGGGCGTGCCCTACCCACCGCCCCCCGCGATGTACGAAGGGGTCAAGGTGCTGGTCTACAACGCCGCCGGCACGCGGCTGATCGAGCGCGTCTCCGTCAACGGCCAGGGCAACTACCAGGTGGCGCTCGCCCCCGGCACCTACCGCGTCAGGCTCGACCATGACCTGGGCATCGACCGCGGCGCCAGCGAGCAGTCCCGCCAGGTCGCCATCGCCCCCTCGACCACGACCGAGGAGAACTTCGACATCGACACCGGCATCCGATAGCAGGCAGGTGCTCGGCGAAGCTACAAGTAGTTAGGTAGGTGGTGGCCGCTTAAATCGGCGCGCCAATCCAGGCGCGCCCGGAAGTGGCGCCGTTTTCAGCGGCCCGGAGGCGCTCCACACACCCACTCATAAGGCACCGGCCGCGCGGAAGGCACCAACCCACCCCGGTAGGTGTTTGAGCTGTCCGTGTCGGGGCTTTGATTCCCCGGCGACCGGCTGTACAAAATCCCCCCCGCATCCTCGTCGAAGCTGGTCAGCGCCATCGCCGAGATCGAAGGGGTCATCAAGCTCGGCGTCCGGCCGTCCATGTGGCCGAGCCCGAGCGCATGCCCCAGTTCGTGGCCAAGGACCGCGCCGCGGGAGGTCGCTGAGGTGCGGACCAGGCTGAAGCGGAGCCAGATGATACCGCTGGAGATGATCCGCGAGCCGTCCCAGAACGTGCGCGCCAGCCCCACGGTCCGGGGGCCGCTGTAGCGGCTGGCATTCTCATCGAAATGGATGACGATCGTTCCGGGTGTGCCGTCCGGCGGCGGCGCCGACCCGGCCGTCACCGAGGCGGCGTGGATCGCTCCGTTCGACCACCCCGCGATGTACCCCGCGACCGCGCCCTGGACCTGCGTGATCCAGGACGTGAGCTCGGCGCCGGCCGCGATGCCGGAGCCGCGGGTGTCGATGTAGACGGTGGGGTGAGCCATCCAGCGAATCGTGCGCGGCTCGTACTCCCGCGCGATGTCATTGAAGGCGGCCATGTCGAACGCGTCGGGAATCGCCGGCCAGCGCGAGTCGCTCGAGCGCGCGAAGGTCGTGCGGCGGTGCACGCCGGGGCCGCTGATCACGAGCGCGCGCAATGACCCGGAGGCGGTCCCGGGAACGGTGAACTGGCCGTTGGCGTCGGTCGTCGCGGTCGCGTCGGCGTAGGAAACCGAGACACCGGCCACGCCCGTGCCGGAGAACTGATCCACTACGCGCCCGGCCAGCGCGACCGTGCCCGTGGGCGGCGGGGGCGTCGGGGGTGGAGCGGTGGCGGTCACCGTCGCCGTCACGGGCACGGTCACCGCGCCGCCGTTGGATGTCAGCCGCACGATCGCGGAATGGGTGCCGGCGGCGAGGGTGCCGCGCGTCGCGGTGACGGTGAGCTCCTGCGTGGCGTGGGGCGCGATCGTGCCGGAATCCGGCGACCGGGTCAGCCAGGCCGCGCTGGCGGTGGCCAGCCAGTTCAACGGGCGGCCGCCTTCATTGACGAGCGTGACGATGCGGGTGGTTTCGGTGGCGCCGAAATCGAGCGGAACGGGCAGCGCGTGGAGCCGCGCGGGGGCGGCGACTTCGACCCGCAGGGCGACGGTGCCGGCCCCGCCATTGGAGGTCAGGGTGAGGGGGGCCTCATGCAGGCCGTCCGGCAGAGCGCCCCGCTGGGGGGTCACCGCGATCTGCGCCGTGGCGCCACCGGCGACGGTGCCGGCCGCGGGGCTGAGCGCGACCCAGGACGGACCGCTGAGCGTCCACGTGAGCGGCGCGGCGCCCGGATTCGACAGGAGCACCGTGGCGGTCGCGTCGTCGGGCGTGAGCGTCAGCACGCTGGGATCGAGGACGGCGAGCGGCGTGGCCGCGACGTCGGCTTCGACGGCGACGTCGAACGACCGGGCACCGAGCACGAAGCGCGCGCCTCCGCGATGGGTGCCGGCGGCGAGCCCCAGCCGGGTCACGCGCAGCCGGACGTCGGATTCTCCCGCGCTCAACGTTCCGCTGGTCGGCGTCGCGGTGAGCCAGGGAACGGAGAGCTCGAGCTGCCACGCCACCGGGGAGACGCCATGATTGGCGAGCCGCACGATCTGCTCATCGTCGGCCGGCTCGAACCGGATCGAGGTAGCCGAGACACCGACCCCGTCGGGGGTCCCGGGCGGATCAGACGGATCGTCGGGTCCCGCGGGCGTGTCTGGCTTGTCGCACGCGCTGAGGAAAAGCCCCAGCGCGACGGCGAGCGTCGGCAGCGAGCGCAGGGCCAGACAGAACCATAGGTAGGGTGAGCGCATCAGCATCCTGTCGATCGTGAAGGTAGGGAGTCGGCCCGCGGTCTGCCGGGTCTACTGCACTCCCCGTACCACCGCGGGGGGAGCCGCCGCCCGCGAATCCCAGGAGAACAGGCCCGAAACCCCCCGCGCCCGGAAAAGTCGGGGTGGGAAGGGCTCGAGCGGTCATGGGGGCCCCCCGGACGGCTTCTCATGAACCCCGCAGGAGAAGCCGGGGTTCATTATTGTGGCCTCGCGCAGGCAAAGAAAAGCGCTTCCGGAGGGGCGGTTTCGAGGCCCCGCCGCCTTGCCCTCCCGCGAAACGCCTGTTACGATGAGCGCCGATCATGACCAACGTCCTCGCCCGCCCGACTGTTCTTTCCGCAACCCGCTGGTTTACGTCGTGTGGGGGCAGCGGGTAGCGGGCGTTTTTCGTCCGGTCGCCTGGCCCGCCTGAAGCGATTCAGGTGGGCTTTTTTGTTTTCAGCCCGGGAGCCTGTCATGGTATCACCGCTGGAAATCGCCGCCGATCTCGACACGCCCGTCTCGGCGTTTCTCAAGCTGGCGGCCTTCGAGCCGTCGTTCCTGCTGGAGAGCGTCGCGGGCGGGGAGCAGGCGGGGCGCTACTCGTTTCTTGGTCTCGGCGCGCGCTCCCGAATCACGCTCGAAGCGGAGACGCTCGAGGTCGACGGCCGCTCCCTCCCCACCGGGGGCGATCCCCTCGGCGCCCTGCGCGGGTGGCTGGCGGCGGCCGCGTTGCCGATGGCCGCGGCGCTCCCGCGGGGGCCTGTGGGCCTGGTGGGGTACGTCGGGTACGAGGCGGCCGGCTGGTTCGAGCGGTTGCCCGCTCCGGCACGGGTCGCGGGCGCCCTCCCGACCGCCGCGTTCGTCGTGCCCGCGGCCCTGCTCGTGTTCGATCACGTGCGGTCCACGCTGCGCCTCCACGCCCTGACGGCGGAAGACGAGGCCCGGGCGCTGGCGCGGGAGGTGGCGCAGGCGCTCCGCACCGGCACCCCGGCGCCGCCCGCCGGACGGGCCAGCACGCCGCCCCGCGCGAGCCGCGACCAGGCGGCCTTCGAGCAGGCGGTGGGGCGCGCGCAGGAGCACATCCTGGCGGGGGACGCCTACCAGATCGTGCTGTCGATCCGCTTCGAGGGCGAGACCGAGGGGGATCCGTTCGCCGTGTACCGCGCACTCCGGCGGCTGAATCCCTCGCCCTACCTCTATTACCTGAAGGCCGGCGGCGCGGAACTGGTGGGCTCGAGTCCGGAGGCGCTCGCCCGCCTCGAAGGGCGCCGCGCGACGCTGCGGCCCATCGCCGGCACGCGGCCGCGGGGCGCCACCCCCGACGAGGATGCGGCGCTCGCCGCCGAACTGCAGGCCGACGCCAAGGAAAACGCCGAGCACACCATGCTGGTGGACCTGGCGCGCAACGACCTGGGACGGGTGGCGGCCCCGGGAACGGTCGCGGTCACGGCGCTCAAGACCGTCGAGCGGTACTCCCACGTCATGCACCTCGTCAGCACGGTCGAGGGCGTGCTGGCGCCCCACGCCGACCAGTTCGATCTGTTCCGGGCGGCGTTCCCCGCCGGCACCGTGACCGGCGCGCCGAAGATCCGCGCGATGGAGCTGATCCACGAGCTGGAGGGCGAGCCGCGTGGTCCCTACGCCGGATCGGTCGGCTACTTCGGCGCCGACGGCAGCATGGACCAGGCGATCGCCATCCGCACGCTCGTCTTCCACGACGGCCGCTACAGCTTCCAGGCGGGGGCGGGCATTGTCGCCGACAGCGTGCCCGAGCGCGAGCACGCCGAGGTGCTCAGCAAGGGCCGGGCGCTGGCGCGCGCGCTGGAGATGGCGGGGGAACCGGCGTGACCACGCGCGTTCTCGTCGTCGACAACTACGATTCGTTCACCTGGAATCTAGTGCAGGGACTGGCGGGCGACGGCCGCAAGGTAGTTGTGCGGCGGAACGACGCGATCACCGCCGACGCGGTCGGCGCGCTCGAGCCGACCCACATCGTGATCTCGCCCGGGCCCGGCCGGCCGGAGCAGGCGGGCGCGACGTGCGCGATCATCGCGGCGTGGGGGCACCGGCTGCCGCTCCTCGGCGTCTGTCTGGGACACCAGGCGATCGCCCACGTCAACGGCGGCCGGGTCGAGCGCGCGCCGCGCGTGGTCCATGGCCAGGCTTCGCGCGTCTATCACGACGGCCGAACGCTGTATGCGGGCGTCGCCAATCCGCTGAACGCGGGCCGCTACCACTCGCTCCTCGTCAGCGAGCGGGGCCTGCCGGCGGGCCTCGAGGTCGCCTCCTATACGCCCGAGGGCGAGATCATGGGATTGCGCGTGGCGGGGACCCGGATGGAAGGCGTACAATTCCACCCGGAATCCATCCTCACGCCCGATGGCCCGCGGCTGCTGGGCAACTTCCTGCGAGAGGCGCGGTGAGCGCGCAACCGACCACGATCGTGGGGATCCGGGGCGCCGTCCAGGCGACCGCCGACACCGCGGCGGCGATCGAGGGAGCCACGCGCGAGCTGCTGTTCGCGATGGTGGCGCAGAACCGCGTGGACCCGGCCGCGATCGTCGCGCTCTGGCTCACCCAGACGCCGGACCTGACCGCCGCCCACGCCCCTGCGGCGGCGCGCGGACTGGGGTGGACGTGGGTGCCGCTCCTCGGCGCGCAGGAGGCGCCGGTGACGGGCCAGCTCCCGCGCGTGGTGCGCGCGCTGCTGCTGGCGCCGCGTAGCGACTCCGCCAGCGCCGTCCGTCACGTGTACCTGGGCGCCGCCCGCGTGCTGCGGCCCGACTGGAGCGAGGAGGACCCGGAGTCCGCATGATCATCATTCTCAAGCCCGGCGTCTCGCTCGAGGTGATGGGCGAGCTGGTCGCCTTCATCGAAAGCCAGGGGTTGCGGGTCGGCCGCATCGTGCGCGGCGAGCAGCGCACCGTCATCGGCGTGATCGGCGAAGAGCGGGCGCTGCCGCTCGACCGCCTGCGCGCCTTCGAGGGCGTGGAAGACGTCGTTCCCGTCCTCAAGCCGTTCAAGCTGGTCAACCGGGAGCTCCAGCCCGAGGACACCATCGTCCAGGGCGACGGCTGGGCCTGCGGCGGTGGCCACTTCGCCGTCTTCGCGGGACCCTGCGCGGTGGAGTCCGCCGAGCAGATCCTGGAAGTGGCGCACGCGATCAAGGCGCTGGGGGCGCAGGTGCTGCGGGGTGGCGCCTACAAGCCGCGCACGTCTCCCTACTCGTTCCAGGGGCTGCAGCAGGAGGGACTCGAGCTGCTCGCCCGCGCCCGCGACGAGACGGGGCTGGCGATCGTCACCGAGGTCGTCTCGGCCGAGGACGTGGAAGCCGTCGCCGAAGTGGCCGACATCCTC
Source organism: Gemmatimonadota bacterium (assembly GCA_046262555.1). Lineage (GTDB taxonomy): Bacteria > Gemmatimonadota > Gemmatimonadetes > JACCXV01 > JAHWKZ01 > JBHENR01. The sequence goes on from JBHENR010000028.1 coordinate 18,694, forward strand.
CAGGTGGGCGCGCGCAACATGCAGAACTTCCGGCTGCTGCAGCGTGTCGGCCGGTCGCACCGGCCGGTGTTCCTCAAGCGGGGGCAGAGCGCGACGCTGGAGGAGTTCCTGCTGGCCGCCGAGTACATCGTCGCCGAGGGCAATCCCCAGGTCATCCTCTGCGAGCGGGGGATCCGCACGTTCGAGAAGTACACCCGCAACACGCTCGACATTTCGGCCGTGCCGGTGCTCAAGGGGCTGTCGCACCTGCCGGTGGTGGTGGACCCGAGCCACGCCACCGGCCGCCGCGACCTGGTCGCCCCGCTGGCAGCCGCGGCGGTGGCGGCCGGCGCCGACGGGGTAATGGTCGAAGTCCATCCCGATCCAGAGAACGCGCTCTCGGACGGGCCCCAGAGCCTGACAATCCCCCAGTTCGGCGCGATGATGGCGCGGCTCGACGGGGTGCGCGCCGCGCTCGCGCTGGTGCCGGCGCAGGGATGACCGGGGCATCCACCGCGCCGTGAGCCGCGTGCGGCTCGAACCGCTGGGCACGGTGCGCGTGCGATTGACGGTGCCGGGCGACAAGTCGATCGCGCACCGGGCGCTGCTGCTCGGGGCGCTGGGGGAAGGCGTCTCGGCCGTACGGGGCGTGCCCGGGGGCCAGGACGTCGCGTCCACCGCGGCGGCGCTGGCGGCCCTCGGTGTCCGGGTCGATCGCGGCGGCGCGGACGGGGAGGTCCGGGTAACCGGTGGGGGGGCGTGGCGCGCGGCGGCGGCGCTCGACTGCGGCAACTCCGGCACCACCGCGCGGCTGCTGCTGGGCGTGCTCGCGCCCCGGGCCGCGGCGCCGGTCACGCTGACGGGAGACGATTCGCTCCGCCGCCGCCCGATGGGGCGGGTGGTGACGCCGCTGACCGCGATGGGGGCGGCGATCGAGGGTTCCGCGGAGGGGAACCGGCTGCCGCTCACCGTGAAGGGGCGGCCGCTTCGCGGCGCGCTCCACCGGTTGCCGGTGGCGAGCGCGCAGGTGAAGTCGGCGCTGCTCCTGGCGGGGCTGGCGGCCGCCGGCGAGACGGTAGTGGTCGAGCCGGGCGCCAGTCGCGATCACACCGAGCGGCTGCTGGCCGCGATGGGAGCCGACCTGTCGGTCGAGCCCGGCCGGGTCGCGGTGCGCGCCGGGCCGCTGGCCCCGTTCCAGCTCACCATTCCCGGCGACTTCTCCTCGGCCGCGCCGCTCTTGGCGATGGCCGCCGCGCGGCCGGGGAGCGAGGTAACCGTGGATCACGTTGGACTCAATCCCACCCGCACCGGATTTCTCGACATCCTGCGCGCCTTTGGCGCCGAGGTCGAGACCCGCCTCGACGAGGAATCGCCGGAGCCGCGCGGGACGGTCCGCGTGACGGGGCGCGCCTTGACCGGCATCGCCGTCGATCGGGCGCTCGTGCCGCGGGCGATCGACGAGCTGCCCCTCGTCGCAGTGCTCGGCACCCAGGCCCGTGGTGAGACGCGCGTCAGCGGCGCGGCCGAGCTGAGGGTCAAGGAGAGCGACCGGATCGCCGCCATGGTGGAGGGATTGCGACGGCTGGGCGCGGCGATTGATCCCACCCCCGACGGGTTCCTCGTCGCGGGCCCGTCGCCGCTGACCGGGGCCGTCCTCGACGCGGCGGGGGACCACCGGATCGGCATGGCGCTGGCGGTCGCCGCCGCGCTGGCCCCAGAGCCGAGCACGCTGACCGGCGCCGAATGGGTGGATGTCTCGTTTCCCGACTTCTTCCGCGCGCTCGCCACCTGCGGCGCCGCATGACCGCCCGGTTGCAACTCGCCATCGTGGGCTGGCCGGTGGGGCACAGCCTGAGCCCGGCGCTCTGGGAGGGAATGGGCGCGCGGCGCGGAATGGTGATCGAGTATGGCCGCTATCCGATCACTCCCGGCGACGACGCGGCCTGGTCGGCGCTCTGGAGCTCGGACCTGGCGGGATTCAACGTCACCGCGCCGCACAAGGAACGGGCGGCCGAACGGTGCGCCACGCTGGGTCCCCTCGCCGCGCGCATCGGCGCGGTCAACACCGTGGTGCGGCGCGGCGGCGCCTGGGAGGGCCACTCGACCGACGGGTACGGGTTCGTGCGCAGTCTGCTGGCCTCCGGCGAGCGGATCCGCGGCCGCTGGATGGCTATCCTCGGTACCGGCGGCGCGGGCCGGGCGGTGGCGTGCGCGGCGCTGGACGCCGGCGCCGACGTCGCGCTGATCAGCCGCACGCCCGCGCGCGACGCCCCCGGCTGCGAGGCGTGCGAGCGGCTGTCGTGGGACGCGCTCACGCATTCGGGACCGTTCGACATCGTGGTCAACGCGACGCCGCTCGGCCGGTCAGGGGACGACGCGCCGCCCTTGCCGTATGCCTGCTGCGCCGACGCGCTGGCGGTGGACCTGAACTATACCCCTGCGGCGACGCCCTTCCTCCGCGCCGCGCGGATGGCCGGCGCGCGGACGCTCAATGGGCTCGGCATGCTGGTCTATCAGGCGTGCCTTGGCGCCGCGCTCCTGCTCGACGGCGATCCCTCGGCTGCTGAGATGTACGAAGAGGATTTCTGGGCCACCGCGCGGCAGCTGCCGCAGTGGCGGAGCTGATGTGGCGCTACCTCACCGCGGGCGAGTCGCACGGCGCGCAGCTGCTGGGCATCCTCGCAGGGCTGCCGGCGGGCGTTCCGCTCGTCCCGGCCGATATCGACGGCTACCTCTGGCGGCGGCAGGGCGGGGCGGGCCGCGGCGCGCGGATGCGGATCGAGCGCGATCGGGTGGCGATCATGGCCGGGGTCTGGCAGGGGTTGACCAGCGGCACGCCGCTCGGTCTGACCATCACCAACCGGGGCGCCATACCGCAGGCGAAGCAGCCGCGGCGCACCGTGCCCCGGCCGGGCCACGCCGACTTGACCGGCATGCTCAAGCACGGCTTCGACGATGCCAATCCCGCGATCGAGCGGGCATCGGCGCGGGAGACGGCGATGCGGGTCGCGCTCGGCGCGGCGGCGCAGACGTTTCTGCGCGCGCTGGGGATCGGCGTCGCGGGGCATGTCGTGGCGGTGGGCGGCGTCTCCGCCGCGCTCCACGGCGACGACTGGGATCGGCGGCTGGCCGCCCGCGACGCGTCGCCGCTGGCCTGCGCCGATGCCGCCGCCGAGGCCGAGATGCTGGCCCGGATCGACGAGGCCAGGTCCCGCAAGGAAACCCTGGGCGGCGTGGCCGAGGTGGTCGCCCTCGGCGTGCCGCCCGGCCTCGGCTCGTACGCCCAGTGGGATCGGCGACTCGGCGCCGAGCTGGCGCGCGCACTGGCGTCCATCCCGTCGGTGAAGGCGGTGGCGGTGGGGGACGCGCTGACGACGTCGGCGGGCTTCGGCCGGGACGCGCAGGACGAGCTGTTCTGGGACGAAGGGGTCGTCCGGCGGACGAATCACGCCGGTGGCCTGGAGGGGGGCATCACCAATGGCGCGTCGCTCGTGCTGCGGGCGTTCTTCAAGCCGATCCCCACCCAGCGGCGGCCGCTGCGATCGGTAGATCTGGCCACCGGATCCGAGGAGGAGTGCCGGTACATCCGCTCCGACACGCTGGTCGTGCCGGCGGGCAGCGTCGTCGCCGAAGCGATGGTCGCGCTGACGCTGGCCGGCGCGGTGGTCGAGAAGTTTGGCGGGGACTCCCTGGCTGACACGCGCGCCGCGTTCGCGGCGTACCTGGCGCGGATCCCCTGGCACCAGCCGGAGCTGCCCGAAGCGCTGCGCGCGGCCTCGGCGGCGCCGGCGGACGCCGGGGGCCCGGCGCCGGACGGCGCGGCGTCGACCGAAGAGGAGTGATGGAGCGCTCGCGCGTTTTTCTGGCGGGATTGTCGGGCGTGGGAAAGTCCTCCATTGCGCGCCGGCTCGCGGCCTGGCTCGGCTGGCCGGCCCACGACGTGGATCGCGAGGTCGAGCGCGCCACCGGCGCCTCCATCGCGGAGCACTGGCGGACCGCTGGTGAGCCGGCCTTCCGCGCGGCGGAGCGGGACGCCATCGCCCGGTTGACGGCGCTGCCGGGATCGGGGGTCATCGCGCTGGGCGGCGGCGCGCTGGAGGATGCGGCGAGCGCGGCCCGGCTGGCGGCCTGGGGATGCGGCGTCTTTCTCGACGCGCCGGTCGAGACGCTGGCGCGGCGGGTGACGATGGCCCGGGGCCCGGCGGCCCGGGGCGAAGGGAGCGGGCGCCCATTGCTCGAAGCCGGCGATCCGCTCGAGGTGCTGGGCGCGCTCGCCGCCCGCCGTGCCGCTGGATTCGCGGCGCTGCCCCATCGGGTGAGCGCAACCGGCGCGTCGGCCGCGGCGGTCGCGGTCGAGGTGCTGCGGGCGCTGGAGTGGCCGGCCCCCGAGCCGGTGGCCGACGGAGTCTGGCTGGGGCGGAACGCGCTCGCGCACGCGGGCGCGGTGCTGGCGCGGGGCGGCCCCACCGAGGGCCGGTCCGCCGGGCTCACACCGCTGGTTGTAGCGACCGACGCGCGGGTTTGGGCGCTCCACGGCGATCCGCTCCTGCGCGGTCTCGTCGCCGCCGGCTGGAACCCCGCGCCCTGTCCGCTGCCCGCTGGCGAGGCGGCCAAGCGGCCGGCCGGTCTGGTGCGCGTCTGGGATGCCCTGGCGGCGGCCGGGGCGGAGCGCGACTCGCCCTGCGCCGCCCTCGGCGGCGGGGCGGTCGGCGACGTGGCGGGTCTCGCCGCGGCGACCTTCAAGCGAGGACTCCCGCTCACCCTCTTTCCCACCACGCTGCTGGCCCAGGTGGATGCCGCCATCGGCGGCAAGAACGCGATCAACCTGGCCGGGGTCAAGAATCTGATCGGGACGTTTCATCCGCCGGCCACGGTCGTGAGCGACTCGCTCTGCCTCCTGACGCTGACCGCGCGCGCCTACCGCTCGGGCTGGGCCGAGGTCGTCAAGACGGCGGTGCTGAACGACCCGGATCTGCTCGCCCTCTGCGAGCGGGAGCCCACCGCGATCCGCGCCCGCCGGCTCGAGATCGTCGAGGAAGCCGTGGCGCGGGCGGCGCGGGTGAAGAGCGCCGTCGTCGCCACCGATCCGCGCGAGGCGGATGAGCGCCGCCGGCTCAACCTCGGCCATACGTTAGGGCACGCTCTCGAGGCGGCGTCCGGCGGCGCGCTGACCCATGGCGAGGCGGTGGCGATCGGCCTCGTCGCCGCCGCGCGGCTGAGCGCGGAGCTGGGTGTGGGGGCGCCCGACCTGGCCGATCGCCTGGCCGCCGCGCTGGTCGGGCTCGGGCTTCCGGCCCGCGTGCCGGAGGCGGCGCCGCCCGCGGCGCGCGACCCCGAACAACTGCTGGCCCTGATCGGCCACGACAAGAAGCGCCGCGGCGGGCAGCTGCACGTCGTGCTGCCGGTTCGTCCCGGCGAAACCATCATTCAGCCGGTCGCCGGCGACGTGCTCCGGCGCTGGGTCGAGGAGGCGGTGCGATGAATATCCTGGTGCTCAGCGGCCCGAATCTCAATCGACTGGGGGACCGCGACCCCGCCCTCTACGGCACTGCATCATTGGCCGACGTCGAGACCGCCTGCACATCGATGGCGAAAGAGCTGAAGCTACAACTCGAGTGGTATCACTCGAACCATGAGGGGGCGCTGATCGACCGGCTCCAGGCGCGCGCCGCGACCGCGTCGGGCGCGCTGCTGAATGCGGGCGCGCTCACCCATTATGGCTATGCGCTGGCCGATGCGGTGCGGGACTTCGGCCGTCCGGTGGTGGAGGTCCACTGCTCGAACGTCCACGCGCGCGAGGCGTGGCGGCGCCACTCGGTGCTCGCGGCCGCCTGCGCCGGCGGCGTGTACGGCTTCGGCGGCGACAGCTATCGGCTGGGACTCCAGGCGCTGGCGCGGCTGTTGGGGCGGTGACGCCACCGCGCGCCGCCCGGCCGGGACCCGCCAGCCGCGCGCTCGCCGCCCGCGGCGCCCGCCGCGAGCCGGCGCCGCTGCTGGGAATCATGGACGGCACCCCGCCGATCGCCTGGGCGCGGGCGCGGGGTGCTGTCGTCGAAGACGTCGACGGCAACCGATATCTCGACCTGACCGGCGGTTTCGGCGCCGACCTCGTCGGCCACGCCAACCCCCGCGTCGTCGCCGCCGTCCGGCGCGCGGCTGGGCGGCTGCTGCATGGCCTGGCCGACGCCGCGCCCCACCCGGAGCGCGTTCGGCTGGCGGAGGAGCTCGCGGCGCGGGGCCCCTTCCGCGGCGGCATGGTCCACTTCGCCAGTTCCGGCGCCGAAGCGGTGGATATCGCCCTCAAGACCGCCTCCCTCGTCACCGGGCGTCCCGGCGTGGTCGCCTTTGACGACGGATATCACGGCACCAGTCTGGGCGCATTGCGGGGAACGGGCCGGGCGGCGTTTCGCGAGCCCTTCAAAGCGCTGCTGGCGCCCACAACACTGCGCGTGCCGTTCGCCGACTGCTTTCGCTGTCCGTATCGGCTCACGTGGCCGGCCAGTGGCCTCGCCTGTCTCGCCGCCGCGCTCGCCGAGATCGATGCCTGGAACGCCGACTCCGCCCGTCCGCCGCTGGGGGCCTGGATCGTCGAGCCGGTGATCGGCCGGGAGGGGTTGATCGTGCCGCCGCCGGGATTCCTCGCCGCGCTGGGCCGCGCCGCCCGGGCGCGGGGGCTCCTCGTCATCGCCGACGAGATCCTGACCGGCGGCGGCCGCACCGGCCGGTGGTGGGCGAGCGGGCCACTGAAGCCCGACCTGGTCATCGTGGGGAAGGGGATCGCCGGGGGGATGCCGCTGGCGGCGGTTCTCGGCCCCCGCCGCGTGCTCCGCATCTGGAACCGTCCCGGCGAGGCGCTGCATACGACGACCCACCTGGCGCACCCGCTGGCGGTCGCCGGGGCGCGCGCCGCGCTGGCCGAGATCGCCCGGCGCGACCTGCCCGGCCGGGCCCTGGCGATCGGCCGGCGGCTGGCGGCCGGCCTGTCGCGGCTCCAGCAGCGACACACCGCGCTCGGCGATGTGCGCGGCGTCGGCGCGATGTGGGGCCTCGATCTGGTGACGGACCGCGCTTCGCGGGCGCCCGATCCGGCGACGGCCGCGGCGGTCGCACGGGGACTGGCTGCGCGCGGCTGCCTGGCGCTCGCCGCCGGCCGCCACGGCAACGTCATCGCGCTCACGCCGCCGCTCACGATCTCGCGGCGCCAGCTCGACGCCGCGCTGGCCGCGCTGGACGGTGCCCTCAGCCAGCTCGACCACGGCCCCGGTCGCCGGTAAACCAAATCTCGACGCCGGGGTATTTATCGATCGAATGACACGCCGCCGCGCCAACCTGTCGATACTCCTGGTGTCACTGCTGGCTGTTGCGGCCTGCAGCGGGAGTGGACCCAACGGCCCGCGGGACAGCAGCGGCACGCTCGTCATCGAGGTCGAGCGCCCCGACGGCACGCCGGTGGCCGGCGCCTCGATTCTGCTGATGCCCGGCGCGCGCGCCGCCACGACCAATGCCCAGGGCGAAGCCCGCCTCACCCAGGTGGCGGCCGGTGACTACATCATCACCACCCGGCTGGGCGGCGGGAATCCCACAAATACATCTGTAGCTTTCCGGGACCCGTTCCCGGCCGCGGTTCGCGTCACGCTGCGGTCCGGGCTCGAATCGATTCAGGTCCACTGGGACGGCCGCGCGGTCGCGTGGGGCGCACCCGAGCCGCTGACGGCCACCGTCAGCGGCGCGTCGGGCGGTGAGATCGTCTGGGTCTCGCTCGACGACCCGTTCCTCGGGCAGCCGACCGAGCTGGGCCGCGGCGCCGCCATCACGACGGCCGCGCTCCGCCCGGGCGCCACCCGTGTCGAAGCCCGCTACGTGGTGAGTGGAACAATCGTCGCGCGCGCCACGGTCGTCGTCACCGCGACCTACCGCCAGACCTGGAACGTCACGCGGGAGGCGCTCGTCCCGTATCCGGACAACACCGTCGGCGACGTCTGGGTGCACGAGGACCACGCCCTGCTCGCGCGCCGCGGCGCGGGGGGCATCTCCATCATCCAGTTGAATGGCGCGATCGGTGAGGTCGGCCGGTTCGGCGAAGGGATGGGCCTCTTCACGCAGGACATCGTCGCCAGTGCCAACGACATCGCCTACGTGGCCAACGAGCGGAGGGAGCTGCCCTTCTCGGTCTACCTCGTGGACATCGCCAGTCCCGGCGCCCCGCGACAGGTGGGAGTCGTTCCCACGTCGATCGCGTCCACGGCGCACACCGTCTGGCATGATAACGGCGTACTCTACGTCGCGTCCCCATTCGTCTCGCAGGCGATACACCTGTTCGACGTGGCGGATCCGGCCGCGCCCCGGGAGCTCGGTCGCGTGAACGCCACCCGCGGCAACGCCCACGACACCTACGCCCGCGACGGGGTGATGTACGGTGCGTACCTGCCGCTATCCGCCGGTACCCAGGGCGAGCTGGTGATCGCCAACGTCACGAATCCCGCCGCCCCCGCGCCGCGCTCGTTCACCACCTATCCCGGCGCCTTCACCCACTCCGCCTGGCTGACGGTGGACGGGAGGTACCTCTATCTGGCGGACGAGACGATCAACGCGCCGATCCGGATCTACGACGTGGCCAACCCGGCGCAGCCGGTGCTGGCCGGCACCTATCGGTCCCGCCTCGGCGCCGTCCCGCATCACTTCCAGGTGCTGAACGGCACCCGCGCCTACCTCACCAACTACAAGCACGGCGTCGAGGTGCTCGACATCTCGAACCCGGTGACGCCGCGGCTGATCGGCTTCTTCGACACGCTGGAGGGGATTCAAGCGGATTTCCAGGAGGACGGGCCGGCGGGCGGGCTGGTGCCGGCCGACGAGAAGGGATTCCATCAGTATCAGGGCGCTTGGGGCGTCCACTGGACGAGCGACGGCCGGTTCGTCGTCAGCGACATGCAGACCGGCCTGCACGTCCTGCGCTTTACGCCCTAGCTCTCCGGCGGGCTCGCCGTGGCCGCGGTCAGCGCGATCCGGAGCCGGCTCACCCGCATCCCGTCCAGCGCCTCCACCGTCAGCCGGCAGCCCGGCGCCTCCACCCCGTCGCCCAGCTCGGGCCGCCGACCCAGCGCCCCGAACACATAGCCCCCGATCGTGTCGTACTCCGCCTCGTCGAGCGCCAGCCCGAAGTGCTCGTTGACGTCCTGGATGAGGAGCAGGCCGTCGATGAACGCCTCGCCCTCCGCGCCGGCCTCGATGGCCGGCAGGCCGGCCTCCTTTTCGCTGCGCACCGCCCCGACGATTCGCTCCAGCAGGTCGCGAAGGGTGACGATCCCCGCCGTGCCGCCGAACTCATCGATCAGCACCAGCATGTGGCGCCGGCTCGACTGCATCGCCGCCAGCAGCCGGAAGACGCGCACCGACTCGGGCAGGATGATCGGCGGGCTCAGGATCGGACGCAGGTCGATCGCGTCGCCGGCGTCCAGCAACAGCGGCGGCAGCTCCTTGACGTTGATGATGCCGATGAGGTTGTCGAGCGAGCCATCGAAGACCGGATAGCGGGTGAAGCCATGGTCCGCCAGCGTCTTCCGCAACTCTTCCCGCGAGATGGCGAGCGGCAGCCCGATCACCTCGGTCCGCGGCACCATCACCTGGCCGGCGGTCAGGTCGGCGAACTCGAACACCCGGTAGATCATGTCCTCCTCTTCGGGCTCGAGGAGGCCGGCCTCCGTGCTCGCCGTCACGATCATCTTGAGCTCCTCCTCGGTGTGGGGCACATGGTGCCCCGCGGTCGTCGAGGCGAAGCCGAACGCGCGCACGATCAGGAGCGAGCTCTTGTTGAGCACGTAGATGAACGGCTTGAAGAGGATCAGAAACCAGTGGGTCGGGAGCGCGATGAGGAGGCTGGTCTTCTCCGCCTTCTGAATCGCCATCGTCTTCGGCGCCTGCTCGCCGAAGACGATGTGGAGGCTCGTGATCACTGCGTAGGCGATGATGATGGCGACGGTGTGGGCGCTCAGCCAGGCCCAGCGGTCGGGCAGCCAGGCGAACATCGGCTCGAGCATCGCGGCCAGGGCGGGTTCGCCGATCCACCCCAGGGCGATCGACGCCATCGTGATGCCGAGCTGGGCCGCCGCAATGTAGGAGTCGATGTCATCGAGGGCGCGGCGGACGTACTTGGCGAGCGGGCGGCCCTCGCGCACCAACTCGTCAATGCGCGTCCGGCGGACGGTGACGAGGGCAAACTCGCTGGCCACGAAGAAGCCATTCGCCGCGACCAGGATCAGCACGGCCAGGAGGCGAATCGCGATGTCGACGCCGGATAGTTCGGGCTCCACGGGGCGGGAAGCTACGTGAGGGGCGCGGGAAAATCATCCAGTCGGCGCAGTTGCAGTGTGGTGACCCACGACCGGATTCTTGCAAAAGGGGGCGATTGAATCCTATACTGCAACCCAGCGGAGGTCCCTTGGGGGTGGCCCCGCTAAACGACGACTACAGGAGGACTCGATGCGACCACACTGGGTAGCGCAATGGGCGGTGTGCCTGTTGATCGGAGGCGGGGCCTTGACCGTCACGGCAAACGTGAGTGAAGCACAAGAACCGCGGCCCGGCGCGGCGGCGGGAGTGAGATCGGCTGAGATACCGTCTTCTCCTGATTTCCAGCAAATCGGCCGCGAGTTTCATACGCTGGCGTGGGACGTGGAGAATTTGCTCGGAAAACTCGCTGGGGATCGAGCCCTGCGCCGGAGACTCGAGGCGGCGGCAATATCAAAGGACTACCGTGCGGTGGAGGAAGTGCTTCGGGCCGCAGGCGTACCTGAGCAGAACGCAATCACGGTGCAGCCCGCCTCGCCTCCCGCAACCATCACGATAACGATCTGTTTGGGCAAAATCTGCGTGACAATCGTATTATAGGGGGCCATCAAACTGCCCCCCCTCCCCGCAGGTGACGAGTCGCGCGCGCGCGGCTAGGGAGCCCGCGTACGCGAACCGAGGAGCTGCTCCGCCGGGTGGAGGGGCTTGACCCCGCCACGCTCGACGCCTGCCAGGCGGCCGGCTACGTGGTGCCCACCCGGCTGACTGGCGGTGACGATTCGCGCTGGTGGGCCGAACAGGACGTGAGCCGGCTGCGCGACATCCTGCGGTTCCGGCGGCAGGGGCTGGAGCTGGCGGCGGCCTACGAGCGGGCCCGTGAGGATCGCTTCTTCGGCCTGTGCCCGTGCGACTGGCGGAATTGAAACGGGAGGTTCAGGTGCACATCACGATCGAGTACTGCACTGTCTGAAGTTACGAGCCCAAGGCGACCAGTCTGGCCGCCCAACTGAAAAAGGCGTTGGCTGTTGTCACGGTGGAGCTGATCCCGAGCGGCGGCGGCGTGTTCGAGGTCATCGCCGACGGCAAGGTCGTGCATTCCAAGAGGAAGACGGGGGACTTTCCCGATGCGGAGGCGCTGGTGCGGAAGCTGAAGGGGTAGAACCGGGCGGCAGTTCTTACGGCGTGGCGGGCGGCGCAGCCGGCTCCGCGTCGGGCAGATCGAGAAAGTCGCGGATGGCCCGCTCGAGCATCTCCTGGGCGCGCGAGTCGCTCAGGTCCAGCCGGTTCTCGTTGATCACCATCACCTGCATCTTCTTGCAGTCGTCCCAGCAGGTGGCGCAGACCGTCTCCAGGATGACTTGGCCCAGCTCATCGTTGTAGGGGCGGCGTGCGAGTCCCTCGCGGACCTGCTTGCAGCGACGGCAGGTGACCTCAGCCACGCTTCGGCTTCTTCTTCTTCCCGTTCGCCATCTGCTTCGACACGTGCTCCCCGTGCAGGGTGATGACCTCGATCACCGTGTAGTGCTCCTCGCCCCCGGGCGTATCGAGCGTGACGGAGTCGCCCGGCTTCCGGCCGAGCATGGCGCGGCCCACCGGCGAGGCGAGCGAGATCATGCGGTCGCCGAGATCGGTGAACTCCGGGAAGACCAGGCGCCACGTCTCGCGCTTGCCGTCGGCGTCCTCGAGCTCCAGCTCGGAGCCGAAGCCGGCCGCGTCGGTGGCCACGTCGCGCAGATCGATCCGGCTCAGCTCGCTCTGGCGGCGCATCAGCTGGCCGAGCCGGGCGCGCACGAACTCCTGCCGCTCGAGCGCCGAGGTGTATTCGGCGTTTTCGCTCAGGTCGCCCATCGCCACCGCTGTCGCGATCGCCTTGGGCAGGTCGATCCGCAGCTCGCGGTCGAACTCCGCGATCTGGGCCTCCAGCCGGGCCTTGAGTTCAGCGAGCATGTGCGGACACTCCCCTCGGAGGACGAAAAAACGCGGCTCCGGGAGGGCGCCGCGCAGGGACAACTTGTGCGTTGGCGAGGCGGGGCGCAAGGGCTGCACCTGCACTGCCTCCATCACGCTCGTTTGACGCCGCCCGCGCCGGGGGGACAGATTTTCGCTATGATTGCGATCGGACCTCTGCTGCTGGAGCGGCCGCTGCTCTTGGCCCCGATGGAGGACGTCTCCGACCTGCCGTTCCGCGTCATGTGCCGGCGGCTGGGGGCGGACGTCGTCTACACCGAGTTCATCTCGTCGGAGGGGCTGATCCGCGACGCCCGCATCTGCCGCGAGAAGCTCCGGCTGGACGGCGAGGAGCATCCGGTGGGGATTCAGATCTTCGGCGCCTCGGTCGAGGTCATGGTGCAGGCGGCGCGGATCGCGGAAGAAGTCGGGCCAGACCTGATCGACATCAATATCGGCTGTCCGGTGAAGAGCGTCGCCTGCAGCGGCGCCGGCGCCGGGCTGCTCCGCGATCCGGCACTGATGGAGGCGATCGTGGCCGGCATCATCGAAGCGGTGGATCTGCCGGTGACGGTCAAGACCCGGCTCGGGTGGGACGCCGACTCGATCCGGATCATCGAGAACGCGCAGCTGTTTGAGCGGCTCGGCGCCCACGCGCTGGCGATTCACGCCCGGACCCGGGTGCAGCAGCGAAAGGGCCAGGCCGACTGGGCCTGGATCCGGCGGACGCGAGACGCGATCGGCATTCCCGTGTTCGGCAACGGCGACGTCCGCACGCCCGAGGACGCGCTCCGGATGGAGGAGCAGACCGGCGCCGACGGCATCATGATCGGCCGCGCGGCGGTCGCCAATCCGTGGATCTTCCTACAAACAAAGGCGTACCGCGAGACCGGCGTGATTCCGGCGATCGCGCCCGGGGCGCAATTCGGGGCGGCATTCGAACACTTCGCGCTATCGCTCGAGCACAAGGGCCCGCGGCGGGGCGTGATCGAGTTTCGCAAGCACTGGAAGGGGTACCTCCGCGATCTGCCGCTCTCCGGAGCGGTGCGGAGCGAGATGATGCAGTTCACCGAAGCCGCGCCGGTCGAGGACCGGCTCCTGGCGTATTCCGCCGAGCTGGGCGTCGCTCCCGACGGTCCGCGCGGCAATCACCCGTATGCGGCGGGCGCGGCATCGGCCGCCGCCTGACCGGGAGGAGAGCGCTCCATGGATAAGGGAAGGCGTCCCACCCATTCCACCGCGACCCCGTGGAGCCGGTGGGCGGCCGTGCTCGTCGGACTCGCGCTGGCGGGCGCGCTCGTCTGGTTCGTTGCCAGGCCCGGCGCCGACGATGCGGCCGAGGAGGCCGCCGCCGACGGGTTCGCGCCACAGCCGCTCGAGACCGGCGGACCC
>JBHENR010000029.1:0-5254 GCA_046262555.1 Gemmatimonadota bacterium
GGGCCCAGTCGGCGCTGGCGCCGCTGGCGGCCTGCTGCGGCGCGCGCTACGGCGTGCCCGGCATCAAGGCGGCGCTCGATGCGCGCGGCTGGCCGGGCGGGGGCCTGCCGCGCCTGCCGCTGCTGTCACTCGACCGGGAGGGCCGGGCGGAGGTCGCGCGCGCATTGCGGACGGCGGGGGTCGCAATAGCTTGAGCGATCGGATGCGCCGCCCCGTGCTCAGATCATATTTCGCGATCGGCTTGGCGATTGGTCTCGCGGCTGGCCTGGCGATCGGCTGCGGTGATCCGCCGGCGGACTCGCGCCCGGCCCCCGAGGCAAACCCCGGAGTGGGCTTCGGCGCGCCGGGGGGCATCCCCTCGACCCCGGCGCCGGGAGCGGCCGCGAGCGCTCAGCTGTCGAGCGACCCGCGGCTGCTCCTGTTCGACCTGCAGACGGCGCTCGAGGCCGCCCACGCCGCGGCGGGGTCCTACCCGACGACCGACGCGTTCCAGCTCGAGCCGGCCTGGCAGCTCCAGCGCGATGCGCTCGACGCCGCCTTTGCGGAAGGGTGGAGCTATGCCTCCGACGGGGTGGCGTACCAGCTCGACGGATCCCAGAGCGGCCGGCGGTTCGGGGTTACGTCCACCGACCAGTGAGCGGCGCGCTCTCGCGGGCGGCGCTGGTCGCCCATCTGGACGAGTACCTCGAGATCGGCGCCTGGTCCGAGCGCGCGCTCAACGGCCTGCAGGTCGAAGGCGCGGACGCCGTCACCCGCATCGCCCTGGCCACCGACGCGGCGCTGGCGACGATCGCGGGAGCGGTCGAGGCCGGCGCCCAGGCGTTGCTGGTGCATCATGGATTGTTCTGGGGCGCGGCCGAACCGGTGGCGGGTCCGCACCGGACCCGGCTGGCGGCGCTGCTCGATGGGGACCTCACGCTCTATGCCGCCCACCTGCCCCTCGATGCGCACCCCCAAGTCGGCAACAATGCGGTGCTGGCCGGGCTGCTGGAGGTGGCGGAGCGGGCCCCGTTCGGGCGCGTCGGCGAGCAGACGATCGGGTGGCAGGGGCGGTTGCCTGCGCCGCTCGCGCGGGCCGCGCTCGCCGCCCGGCTGGAGGCGTTGCTGGAGGCCCCACCCGACGTGCTCGCCTTCGGTCCCCCGACCATCGCGCGGGTGGCGATCGTCTCCGGCGAGGGCACGGGGTTCATCGCCGAGGCAGCCGCGGCCGGCGTGGACGCGCTCATCACCGGCGAGACGAGCCATATCGCCTGGCACCGGGCCCGCGAGCTCAATTTGAACGTCTTCTTCGCCGGCCATTACGCCACCGAAACGCTGGGCGTGCAGGCGCTGGGGCGGCATCTCGCCGCGCGGTTCGGCGTGGAGACCGTCTTCCTCGACGTGCCGACGGGGTACTAGACCGTGCCGGCGGACTCGGGCAGGAAGTAGAAGACGATGGCCAGAATCAGGTAGACGGCGAGCAGCAGCACCCCCTCCATCCAGTTCGACTCGCCATCCTCCGCGATCTGCCCCGTGATGATGACCGCCAGGCCGATCGCCAGCACCTCGGCCGGGGTGAAGACGAGGTCCATCGGCACCGGCCCGATGACGTAGCTCGCCAGCAGCACGATGGGCGCGACGAACAGGGCCACCTGCACGCTGCTCCCGATGGCGATGCCGATCGAGAGATCCATCCGGTTCTTCAGCGCCACGAGAATGGCGGTCGAATGCTCGGCCGCGTTGCCGATGATCGCCACCACGACGACGCCGATGAAGAGATTCGTCATCCCAAACGTGGCCGCCGCCGGCTCGACCGCTCCGACGAGGATCTCGCTGAGCCAGGCCACCAGCGCGGTGGCGCCGGCGAGCAGGCCGAGCGCCGTCTTGAGCGGCCAGGGGGCGTGCTTGGCGTGCTCGAGTTGCGCGGTCTCGACCACGTCGCCGGAGAAGAGCGGCTTGTGGGTATGGAGCGAGAAGAGAAGTCCCAGCCCATAGGTGACGAGCAGGACGATCGCGATGGCGACGCTCAGGCTCCCTTCCCGCGGCAACCCCGCCGGGCCGACCAGGTGGTGGTACGCCGCCGGCAGGACCAGCGCGACCGCCGCCAACGTCAGCATCGTCGCCTGGATCCGGCTCCCGGTGGGATTGAACTGCTGCCGCTTGAACCGCAGGCCGCCGCCGAGAAAAGCCGCGCCCAGCACCAGCAGGATGTTGCCGATGATCGAGCCGGTGAGCGACGCCTTGACCACGTCCACCAGCCCCGCCCGCAGGGCCATCAGGGCGATGATGAGCTCGGCCATGTTGCCGAAGGTGGCGTTGAGCAGCCCGCCGACCGCCGCCCCGCTGCGATCGGCCAGCTCCTCGGTCGCCCGGCCCATCCACCCGGCCAGCGGGATGATCCCCACGCAGGCCAGCACGAAGATCAGCGCGTGGCGCTCGGGCGCGAGGAATTCCAGGCCGATCGTCACGGGGACGACCGGCAGGAGCCAGTTGAGCGAGGGGCGGAGCCAGCCCGGCACGGCCCACAAGAGAACGTCGCGGGCGGCGCGGGACAAGGGTTCTGTGACCGGCGCCGGGGTTTGCCCCCGGTGCGCGCCGGGCGCAGGTTTGGCGGATGCGGCGGACAGGCGGCACCTGCCAGGTGGTGGTCGGCGCCCAGTGGGGCGACGAGGGGAAGGGCAAGATCGTGGACGTTCTCGCCGAGCGGGCCGACGTGGTGGCCCGCTATCAGGGGGGCGCCAACGCCGGCCACACCGTCGTCGTGGGGGGCGAAGAGTTCGTGCTCCATCAGGTTCCGAGCGGCGTGCTCCACCCCGGCACGGAATGCCTGCTCGGTAACGGCGTCGTGCTGGACGCGGCGGAGTTCTTCAGCGAGCTCGACCAGCTCGCCGCCCGCGGCGTCGCCGCCGAGCCGAACGTCTGGGTGTCGAACCGGGCGCACCTGCTCCTGCCCTACCACAAGGCGGTCGACGCGGCCAAGGAGGGGCGTCGCGGCGACAAGGCGATCGGGACGACCGGCCGCGGGATCGGCCCCGCCTACGAGGACAAGGTGGGCCGCACGGGAATCCGCGTCGCCGACTGCATGGAGCCGGACCGGCTGCGCGAGCTGGTGGTGGCGAACGTCGCCGCCAAACGGGTGCAGCTGGAAAGCCTCGGCGCCGCCGATGCGCTGTCGAGCGACACCGTGCTGGAGGAGATCGAAGGGTACCGTGAGCGACTGATGGGCCGCATGACCGACGTCTCCCAGCGGGTGGCGGATCATCTGCGGGCCGGCCGCCGGATCCTGCTGGAAGGGGCGCAGGGCTCCCAGCTCGACGTGGACCATGGCACGTATCCCTACGTGACGTCGTCGAGCACGACCGCCGGCGGGGCGGTGATCGGGATGGGGCTGGGGCCGAAGTTCCTCGACGACATCATCGGGGTCGTCAAGGCGTACACGACGCGGGTCGGCAATGGCCCGCTCCCGACCGAAGTCGAGAGCCCGCTTCAGGAACGGCTGCGGGAGGCGGGCGGCGAGTATGGCGCGACCACCGGCCGGCCGCGCCGCTGCGGCTGGTTCGATGCCGTCGTCGTGCGCTACGCCGCCCGGGTCAACTCCTTGACCGAGCTCGTCGTCACCAAGCTCGACGTGCTCGACGGGTTCGCGAGCGTCCGGCTCTGCACCGGGTATCGCGCCGCGGCCGCCGACGGCGGCGGCGAGCTGACGGAATTTCCCGCCAATCTGGCCCTGCTCGAGCGATGCGAGCCGATCTATGAGGAGCACGCCGGGTGGGACGCCGTGACGAGCGCCGCCCGCTGCTGGGACGACCTGCCGGCGCCGGCGCGGGCCTACCTTGAGCGGATCGAGGCGCTCGTCGGGGTGCCGATCACGCGGGTGTCGGTGGGGCAGGGCCGGGAGCAGATCCTGGAGCGATAAGCTAGTCCGGCCGCCGCACGATCAGAGCGTCCGCCAGGGTCTGCGTGTCATGGGCCACGCCGGGGGGAATCTGGCTGGCGCGCCGACGCGAGCCGCCGCTCCGCACCTCCGTGGTTCCCTGCACGCTGCCGTCGGTCACCTCCGCGCTGCGCGCGGTGAGCCGTAGCGTCTGGATATAGATGTGCTCGACCCCCTCGCCGGCGGGAACGGCGCGCTCCGCCCGCAGGTAGCGGGGTTGATCGCCCTCGACGATGGTGTAGCCGTGGCTGTCGATCCAGGTCACGGCGCGGGCATAGGCCGCTTCAATCGGGACGGCAGTCTGGAAGTGGGTGGTCTGCTGCCGGCCCTCGGGGGTCAGGCCGGGAACGCCGCAGGCGCCGGCCAGCAGCAGCAACCCTGCGGGGGCGATCGTTCGGCGATACCGCTGCATGGCCCTCCTGATGGATGGGCCGACGGATTGACACCGTTCGGCGTATCCAGTATAAAGATCCAGCCCCCCATGCGCCGCATCGTCTACCTATCCCTTCTCGTCACCGCCTGCGCTTCGCACAAGCCGATCACGGTGACCCCGGTATCCACGACCGGACCGCCCGTGGCGGTGGAGTCGCCGGTCAAGGCGCACCTGCTTGACGGCACCGTGGTGGTCTTTCCCGACGGGGCCACCGTGGGGGCCGATTCCGTGCGGGGAAAAGGAGGCCGCTTTGACCTGCTCCTTCAACCCGCGGGCGCCGTGTCGGCGCTTCCGCTCGACAGCATCGCCGCGATGGAGACTTATCCCAAGACCCTGAATACCGGCCGCACGGTGGCCTATTCCGCCGGTATTACCGTGGTGACCGTCTTCGGTTCGATCGCGCTGATCAAGGCGCTGTTCGGCTCCTGCCCGACGATCTACGCCGCGGATGGCGACGCGCTGGCGCTCCAGGCCGAAGCGTTCTCCTACAGCGTCGCCCCGCTCTTCGAGGCGCGCGACGTGGACGTGCTGCATCTGGCGGACCCCGGCACGGGGCCGCTTGATCTCGAGGTCCGCAACGAGGCGCTCGAGAGCCACTACCTGAACCATTTCGAGTTGCTCGAGGCGCGGCATGCGCCGGACGAGCGGGTGGTGCCGGCCGCGGGCGGCCCGGTGGCCGTGCGGGGCCTCACCGCGCCAGCCAGCGTCCAGGATCGGGCCGGGCGCGACGTGCGCGAGTTGCTGGCCCGGCGCGACGGGGCAGTGTTCCAGACGGAGGCCGCCACGCTGGCGGCGGCCTCGACCGACGATCTCGACGATTGGATCGAGTTCGAGATGCCGGTCCCTGCCGACGTGGACAGTGTGGCGCTCGTTTTTCGCCTGCGGAACAGCCTGCTCAACACGGTGCT
>JBHENR010000030.1:0-16109 GCA_046262555.1 Gemmatimonadota bacterium
CCACCGCCGCTCCCGCATTCCGCGCCGCCGCGATGTGGCGGGCCGCGATCGGCACCACGCGGGCGCCGGCCGCTGCGGCGAGTGCTCCGGTGGCATCGGACGACGCGTCGTCGACGACGATGAGCTCATACGGCGCGCCGATCGATGCCGCCGCCGACTGCAACGCTCGCAGGGTGGCGCCGATCCCCTCTGCCTCGTCGTGCGCCGGGATGATGAACGAGAGCACCGGGGCGCCTACCTCCGGTTCGCCCGCGTGGCCCGCGCGGCGGTATCCTTAGGATCCATCTGCTGGACGAAGGAGGGCTGATGATCCGACGCAAGCGACTCACCATGTTGGGCGCGCTCGTCGTGGCGTGCGCCGAGGGCGGCCAGCCTGGCGGGCCGACCGCGGGCCTGTCCGACCTGGCGCCATCCCCCCTGACCCTGGCGAGCGCGACTCCTGTTGTGGTGGCCCCGGGCCAGAGCATTCAGGCCGCGGTGAACGCCCACCCGGCGGGCACGACCTTTGTCATCCGCGCCGGCCGGCACCGCCGCCAGACGATTACGCCCAAGGACGGCATGACGTTCGTCGGCGAGCCGGGCGCGATCCTCGACGGCCGCGACCGCACCCGTCACGCGTTCATCGGTCTGGCGCGGAACGTCACCATCCGCGGGCTGATCATCGAGTACTACAACAGCCGGGTGCAGGAAGGCGCCATTCAGGGCGGCGGCCACTCCGGCGATCCCCACTCGACCGGCTGGGTGATCGAGGCGAACGAGGTCCGGCGCAATGCCAGTGTCGGCATCCGCACGGGCCATCGCATGATCGTGCGCGGCAATCGGATTCATCACAACGGCCAGCTCGGGGTGGGGGGCATCGGCGACAGCATCGTGGTCGAGGACAACGAGATCGCCTGGAACAATCATCTCAAGAAATTCGCATATCGCTGGGAGGCCGGCGCGACGAAATTCGTCCAGACGCGGGGGCTCGTCGTGCGGAACAACCGCATCCATCACAACTGGGGCCCCGGCGTCTGGACCGACGACGACAACATCGACGTCACGGTCGAGGGCAATCTGATCGAGGACAACGCCGATGGGGGCATCTTTCACGAGATCGGCTACGCCGCGGTCATCCGGAACAACATCGTCCGCCGCAATGGCTTCGATCGCGCCGCCTGGGCCTACGGAGCGGGGATTCTGGTCGCGCACTCCCCCAACGTCGAAGTCTCGGGCAATACGGTGGAGGACAATTTCAACGGCATCATGGGCATCCAGCAGGACCGGGGCAGCGGCGCCTATGGCCCCTATCGACTGGATCATCTGCACGTGCACCATAACCGGATCGTCCAGCGCGTCGGCCAGTGGGCCGCGGGCGTGGCCCAGGACGTCGGCGACCGGAGTGTGTTCACGCGCAACCTGCGGTTCCTCTCCAATCAATACAGCCTGGGCTCCGCGACGCGCTACTTCGAGTGGGAAAACGCCCAGCGCACGCGGGCCGAATGGCTCGCGTATGGCCTGGACTCGGGCAGCCTCTTCACGCCGTAGCGCCACCCCCCCCCGGACGCGCCGGCCTCAGGCGGGCGCCCGCCGGCGGCCCCACAGAACGAAACCCGCCAGCGCCACCAGCGCCGCGATCGGCACCCAGTCTCCCCACCGGGTATACGGCGTGACCACGCCCGGGATCGGGAGGTCAGCGACGACGACGGCGAACGTGTAGAGCGGCGTCGCGACCCGATACCGGCCGAGCGGGTCCACCCATCCCGAGATGCCGGTATTGGCGGAGCGCAGGAACGACACCCGGTGCTCGACCGCGCGCAACGCCAGGTGGCTGGCGTGCTGGTAGGGCGCGGCGGTGCGGCCGAACCAGGCGTCATTGGTGATGTTGAGCAGCACATCGGCCCCCTCCCGGCGGAGCGCGCGGGCGGCCCCGGGAAAGACCGACTCGTAACAGATCAGCGCCCCGAACGTCACCCCGTCCACGGTCCACGTCGTCCACTCCTCACCCGGCGCGAACTGTCCGGTCCAGTCCGACAGCCGCTCGAAAAACGCGGTGGCGACGCCGGGAAGAAACGGCACCCTCTCGGCCACCGGCACCAGCCGATGCTTGGCATAGCGCCCGGGCACCACCCCCTCCGGCCGGACCAGGTAGGCGGCGTTATAGACGCGGTAATCGCCGGGCTCGCCACCCGATGCTCCGGCCAGCGTGTCGGCGTCGTTGGTGCCGGTGAAGATGGGCGCGTCGATCAACCCGGCGAGTCCCGTCACCAGCGCCTCGCTGGCCGGGTCGTAGCGCAGATAGTTGGGGAGCGCCGACTCGGGCCAGACGACGAGTTGCGGCTCGCGCGCGGCGGCGCGCCGGGTGAGCGCGACCAGGCGCCGGTGAATCTCGGCGGCGAACACCTTCTCCCACTTCTGATCCTGCGGCACGTTGGGCTGGATCGCCGCCGCGCGGAAGGTGGGCCAGCCGGGGGCGGCGCGCTCGAGCTGACGGATCCGGACCGCTCCATACAGCGGCACCACCAGGGCCAGCGCCACGGCCACGACGGCGACCATCCCGCGCCGGGTGCCGGGCCGGGGACGGGCCAGCCGGTAGAGCGCCGCCGACAGCGCCGTCAGCCAGAGCGACAGCAGGTATGCGCCCCCCAGCTCCGCCGGCTGAATGAGCAGCGGATAGCCGGCCAGCGCGTCGCCCGCCAGCGACCAGGTGGAGCCCAGATCGCCGAACGAGCGCAGCCATTCCATGCCCGTCCAGGCGAGCGGAAAACTCACCGCCACCGGCACCCCGCGCGACCGGGTCCAACTGACCGCGAGGCCGGTCAACCCGCCGTGGAGCGCCAGGATCAGCACCGAGGCGACGTAGGCGGGGACGGCCATCACGCTGAACCCCGAGAGGCCCGCGATCCACGAGTACGTCACCCCGCAGAACGCGAGGCTGAACACATAGCCGCCCGCAAACGCGCGCCGCGGCCGCTCGGCCGCGGAGCGATCGAGAAACGCGAGCAGCGGCCAGAGTCCGACCAGCGCGAGCGGCAGCAGATTGAGCGGGGGAAAGGCGAGCGCGAAGGCGAGTCCGGCCACCGGCAGGCCCCACCAGACGGCCGCCACCGGGGGCCGCCGGTCGGCTCGAATCACGGCGCCAGCCGCACCTCGCGGCCCGACGCGGCGGACGCCAGCAGGGCTTCGACCACGCGCGCCAGACTCAGTTGCTCTCCCAGCGGGGGCGCTTCCTCCTGGCCGGCGACCACGGCCGCGAAATAGGAGATCTCGCGCTCGTACGACTCGAGGTAGATGTTGCCCATACGGCGCTGCTCCTGCGGCGTCACGTTGACCAGATTGCCATGCATCCGCTGAAAGACGCGGATGGGGTTCAGCAGTCCCGAGCCGCTGGCGCCATAGAGATTGCAGAAGTGATGGTCGGCGTCCATCAGGAAGTGCCACGACGCCTCGAGCGAAATCGTCAGCCCGCCGGCACAGGTCACGGTGGCGACGGCGGAGTCCTCGACGTCGATCTCGGGGGTGTGAAACCAGGTCGCCGCGGTGACCCGTTCCGGCTCCGGGTAATCGCACAGCCACAGCACCAGGTCGAGCAACGGGATGCCGAGGTCCATGACGACCCCGCCGCCGGCCCGCGCGCGGTCATACTGCCAGGCGCCGGCGGCATGCCGGTCCCGTCGCTTGAGCCATCCCGCGCGGGCGAAGAACACCTCGCCCAGCGCGCCGTCCTCGAGGAACCGCTTGAGCAGGATGGAATCATCGCGATAGCGGTTGTTCATGCCGACGAGCACGACCTTCCCGCTCGACTGCTGAGCCGCGATGATCCGGGAGACGTCGGCCGAGCTCAGCGCGAGCGGCTTCTCGCACAGCACGTGCTTGCCCGCCGCCAGGCACTTGAGCACCGCCTCGAGATGGAGGTCGCTCGGCAGACAGATGTCCACCGCGTCCACGTCGTCGAGCGCGAGCAGGTCGTCCAGCGTCGCGACGGCGTGGCGCACGCTGGTCCGGTCGCGGAGGGCGCGCAGCTTGGACATTTCGGCGTCGCAGAGAGCGACCAGCCGGGCGTTGCGGAGGCGGCGATAGGCCGGCAGGTGGGCGACCTGCGCCACGGCTCCCGCCCCCAGCAGCCCCACCCGCACCGGCTCGGCCTGAGCGGGACTCATGACCTACAGGTCATTCTCGACTTTTTTGATCAAGGCATCCACCAGCTCGTGCTCCGCGATGGTGTGCTCCTTCTGCCCCTTGAGGTAGAGGAGTCCCTTGCGGGCGCCGCCGGCGATGCCGATATCGGCTTCGCGCGACTCCCCGGGGCCGTTCACTGCGCACCCCATCACCGCGATGGTGAGATTCTTGTTCAGGTGGGCGGTGCGCTGCTCCACTTCGGACGCCAGCCGATGCACATCCACCTCCGCCCGGCCGCAGGACGGGCAGGCGATGACGTTGATCCCGCTCGGGCGCAGCTCGAGGACCTGCAGCAGCTTTTTGGCGACGCGGGTTTCGATGCACGGATCGTCGGCGAGGGAGATCCGGATCGTGTCGCCGATTCCCTCGCTGAGCAGCGTGCCGATCCCGGCGCACGACTTGATCGTCCCCGCTTCGACCGGCCCGGCCTCGGTAACCCCCAGGTGGAGGGGATAGTCGCGCAGGTCGGCGAACCGGCGATACGCCTCGATCATTCTGGGGACGTGCGACGACTTGATCGACACGACGATATTCTCGAAATCCATCCGTTCCAGAATCTCACAGTGGCGGATGGCCGACTCGACCATTCCCGCCGCCGTCGGCTCGCCGTACTTCTCGAGGATGTCGGCCTCGAGCGACCCGCCATTGACGCCGATCCGGATCGGCACGTTCCGCGTCTGCGCCTTCTCCACCACGGCCCGCACCCGCTTCTCCCCGCCGATGTTGCCGGGATTGATGCGCAGCTTGTCGATGCCCGCATCCAGCGCCAGCAGGGCGATGCGGTAATTGAAGTGAATGTCGGCGACCAGGGGGATCGTGATCCCGGCCTTGATCTGCGGCAGCGCCTCGGCGCTCGCCTCATCGGGCACGGTGACGCGGACGATGTCGCAACCGGCGACCTCGAGGTTCCGGATCTGCTGCAGCGTCGGATAGATATCGGTGGTCTTGGTGGTCGCCATCGACTGCACCGACACCGGCGCGCCGCCGCCGATCTGGACGGTGCCGACCTGGACAGCCCGCGTGACCCGCCGAGGAGCTGTGGGAGGAATGTCATTTGCCATTGATACGCCATAAGTTACGCCACCAGCGGGCGTTTTCAAGGGAGACCGCCGCCCGCTACCGAATCGTGAGGACGAACGCCGCTCCGGGCCAGCCCGCCGCGCTGGCGGCGGAGCGCTGGGCGAGCGCGCCGGTGACGACGCGTGCGGGGGCGACGTAGAGGACGCCGTAGAGCCGCGCCGGTCGATTGCCGGCGGCCACCGGAAACGTGAAGCGGCCATCCGGCTCCCACCGGAACGTCCAGGGCGGGATCACGGTCGCCTCCCCGGCGCCGTCGGCGTAGGCACCCCGCGGCGGCTGCCGGCCGGACCCGGCGGTCGCACGCGCTTCCTCGCGCCGCACCACCGCCAGGAGCGGCCGCAGATGACCGGCTCGCATCCGCCCCGCCACCGTGACGACCGTCCCCCGACTGGCCTGTCGCGGCGCGCCGAGCTCGGCCCAGTCGGCGAGGAACTCCTGCACCACGTAGATCGCCTGCCGGGCCGGGTCGACCGCGATCCCGAGGCCCACGTGCGTCCGGCGGGGGTCGAGAATCGTCGCGCGATGGCCGGGCGAATCCATGAAGTGCCTCTCGGCCTGGCGCACGTCGAACCGGCGCCAGGGGTCCCAGGTCGGCGGCCGGACGTCCCACCGTTCCTGCCAGCGGAAGACGTTCTCCCGGACATGCGCCATGCCGCCGGCGGCCGCCATGCGCTCGTAGGGTGTGCGCCCCTGGGCGTCGAGATGACTCAGATAGTCCCCCCGCGCCATCGCTTCGGCGTGCGCCTGGGCGACGTCGGTCGCGAGGCGGTCGAGCGCGACCGGCTGGGCCCCCGCCGCCGCCCGGTCGGCGTTGACGGCAGCCAGCAGGGACCGGCGGTGGAGCGCGAGGCTCCCCTCCGGTGAGTCACCCGTGCGACTCGCGGCGGCGAGCCGCGGCTGGACGGTCGACGAGGGGGCGGGGGCGTGGAAAAATCCGCAGGCTCCGGCCAGGGCGCCGAAACCGCCCACGAGCCCGACGCGCAGCCCGATCAGCAACCCGGCCGGGAGGCCGCGCGGCAGCCGCTTCAATAGAGGGCCGCGATCGTCACGCCGGGATAGTACGCCTGGAGAATGTCGCGATACCGCTGCCCCGCGCGCGAGCGTCCCATCGCGCCCACCTGACACATGCCCAGACCATGACCCCACCCGCCTCCGGTCAGCGTCACCTGGGTGAGGCGCCCCCCCTGATGGCTGGGCCGGAAGAGGAACAGAGTGCTCCGCAACAGATGATTCTCGGCGTCGGTGAACAGCGTCCGGATGCCGTTCTGTCCGACGAGGTACTGGCCGGTCGTCGTCGTCACGCGAACCGTCAGGGCGCGGCCCTCCGGCGTGGCGGCGAGCAGCTCCATGTCGCGCAGGGTCCCGGCGCCGGTCCGCGGCAACGGGACCAGCCCGGGCAGGTTGCGGCGGACCATCGCCTCCAGCTCGGCGGCGTCGAACGTCGCCGACCAGCGAAAGTAGCGCGACGCCTGGCACCAGTACCCGCCCCCCGGCTTCGCGTCGCTGACCGCGGTGAGGTACGGCGCCGGCGCCCCGCCGAAGACTTGCTCGACGCGGGCCGTCTCGCCGCCACACGTCGAGTGGTAGAACGCGTCGATGAGATAGCCGTTGTAGAGCAGCGCCTCGCCCCGCGTCTCGTGCACCGCACGCTGGGCCAGCGAGTCGGCCGCCTGAGCCACCCCCTGGTAGGCCTGATCCTGCACCGTCCCGAACACGTCGAACCCCAGCGCGGCGCGGCTCCCCAGCCGCTTGAGCGCATAGGTCCGCGCGGCGACGGCCTGGGCCCGCAGCGCCTCCCAGGCGGGCGCGCCGGGACGTCCCAGCTCCTTCGGCACGACGCCCTCGAGGTAGGTTTCGATCGGCACCACGTTGACGGCCGTCAACGTCCCGTCGCCCCGCACCAGCAGGTCGATCGCGCCGGGATACGCCGTGCCGTTCACCGTCAGCGGCCCCCCGGTGAGGGGTTCGGCGGTCAGCGGACCGGCGTGCGCCTCGGAGAGGAATCCATCCGGCCGCCGCACCCGGATCGCCGTCTCGAACGGCAGCCGGACGAGCGTCCAGGGAGCCGCCCCGTCGATGACCGCGATCGGTTGGCTGGCCCCCGTTTCATGGATCCACCAGCGAGCGGCCGAGCCGATCGCCACGGTGGAATCGCCCCACGTCAGCCCCACCCGAATGGCCGGCTCGGCGGCAAAGCGCGGGCCTTCGGTTTCGGCCGCCGGCGGCGCCGCACCGCCCGGGGTCCGATACACCCCGCCGCAGGCGGTGAGCAGCAGCCACCCCACCAGCGCCAGCCACGCGCGGCGCGGGGACTCCCCGCGACGGATCACTCCAGCACGTGGTGCATGCGAATTCCCAGCTTGCCCTGCGCCACCGCGTCCAGTTCGACCCCCAAGCGAAAGCCCGCCCGCTCGACGGCGGCGGCCTCCTCGACGCGGTCGTACAGCTTCAGGCTCCGGGCGACGTGGAGGTGACAGAAAGCGCGCACAATCTCTGTCATAGGCCGCTCAGCGGATCAAGTTCCGCCCCCGCGCGGAGCGCGCCGCTTAGGGGTCGCGATGGATCCGGCGGTACAGGTCTCCGATTCCGAGATCGGAACGCGAAACCTGGGTGATCACGGCGGCCGCGATCCGGCCATCCAGACGGACGACCATCGCCTCACCGATGAGGATGTCGGGAAGCTGAAAGCCGCGTTCGACGGGCCCTGGCCGGAACAACTGCACCAGGTCCCCCGGGGCCAGCCCGTCGGGCGTCGCCGCGCCGCCCCAGGGATGCTGCCAGAGGAACAGTTTGTCGAACGGCGGATAGATCGCCTTCTCGTCCTGGAACGTGAGCACGTGACCCGTCGCCGCGACGCCCTCCACGCCGCTCTCGTGCCATCCGGCGGCCAGGGTGTCCGCCTCGGTGACCAGCCGCGCGCGATGGCCCAGCAGAATCGGCAGGAAGGCGTGCGTGATCCGCACCCGTGCCACCTCTCCCGGCAGACTGTCGACGCGCCCGATGCCGGTGGGCACGAGCAGGGTCCCGATCCGCGCCCCACTCTCCTCATCGTCCACCGGCCGGGTCAGTTCGAAGAACTGAATCCGTTCGCCGGGCTCGAGCGGGCGCCCCGCCAGGACCCGCGGGACGAAGACGAGGTCGGGGGGGGTGAGGCTCAGCTCCCGGATGGCGAGCTCCCGCGTGGTGCCCAGGATCACCGCCTGATCGTCGAACCCGTCGGGATCCACGATCCGCCCCACCGACAGCAGGAAGTCCGGCGCCAGCAGCGACGGAATCAGGACGCTCTGGGTCGAGCCGGGGGCCGGATCGGCCACATCCTGCGCCGCGAGCGGGTCGGGAGCCAGCATGCCCCCGGCCAGCACCAGGCCCAGCTGCCCGGCGAGACTGACGGCCCGCCGCCACCGATTCCGCCCCGGACCGCACGCGGCCGCGTCAGAACGGGAGATCATCATCCGCCTCATCGGTCTCGGGAAACGCCTCGGCGCCCACTTCGTCGCCGCCCCCATCCGCCGTTCGGCCGGCCCGGGCTCCGGCTCCTCGCGCGGCTCCCGCGGCGCCGCTGCGCGCGCCCCCGGCGCCGGCACCCCCCGGGGCGTCGAGAATGATCATCTGGTTGGCCACGATCTCGGTCGTGTACCGCTTCTGGCCGGACTTGTCGTCCCACGACCGCGTCTGCAGGCGGCCTTCGAGATACACCTTGCGGCCCTTCTGAAGGTATTGCTGACAGATCTCCGCCAGCCGGTCCCAGACGACGATGTTGTGCCATTCCGTCTCCTCGTGCGCCGTCCCGTCGGGGGCATTCCACGACCGGTTGGTGGCCACCGAGAACGAGGCCACCGCCTTGCCACTGGCCGTGTGGCGTAACTCCGGATCCTTCCCCAGGTTGCCGATCAGAATCACCTTATTGATGCTGCGGTCCGCCATGCGGTCCCCTTTCGTTCAGCGCCATTTGGTCACCACCCGTTCGACCCACACCTGCCGCCACAGCGCGACGGCGACGAAACACACAACAAGAAACGAGCCGCCGTACGACAGGAACGGGAGCGGCAGTCCCGTGATCGGCATCAGCCCCACCGTCATCGCCGTGTTGATCGCGACGTGACTGCTGATCAGCGCGACCAGGCCGAACCCCACCGTGCTGGCGAAGGGATCCGGGTTGCGCTCGGCGATCCGCACGCCCTCGACCAGTAGCAGGGCGAACAGACCCAGCGCGGTCACCACGCCCAGAAAGCCCAACTCTTCGCCCAGCACGGAGAAGATGAAGTCCGTGTGCCGCTCGGGCAAAAACGCGAGCCGCTTCTGGGTCCCTTCCAGATACCCCTTGCCAAGCCAGCCGCCGGAGCCGATGGCGACCTTCGACTGGATCACGTTCCACCCCGCCCCCTGCGGATCCCGATCGGGCTGCAGGAACACCAGCAGCCGGCGCTGCTGATAGCCGGCCAGGGAATTCCACAGCGGCAGCGAGACGATCCCCATCATCAGGTTGAGGCCGCCCACATAGGCCCAGGTGCGGCGCGGGGGACGCCGCAACACCAGCAGCCCGCCCACGCAGAGGATGTAGAGCGCCCACAGCGCCAGCGAGAACGTCAGCAGGATGCTGACCAGCGGGGAGAGCAGCAGGAACACCAGCACCGGGGACGCGCCGGCCCAGAAGCACAGCGCCGCCAGCAGCAGCACGTAGACGATCGCCGTCCCGAGATCGGGCTGCAGCAGGGTAAGGGCGGCGGGTACCCCCACGAGCACCGCGGGCATGGTGAGATCGGTCAGCTCCCGCGGCGGAGCATCGAGCGACGCAACCCAGCGGGCCACCACCAGGATGACGCTGATCTTCGCCACCTCCGAGGGCTGGAATCCCACCGGGCCAAAGCGGATCCAGGAGTGGGTGCCGGCGATGGCGGGGAACGCCAGCACCACCACCAGCAGCACCAGCGCCACTCCGTACGCCGGCCAGCTCAGCGATTCCACCACCCGCAGCGGCACGAAGCCAATAGCCGCGTAGACGACCAAGGCGACGAAAAGCCAGATGAGCTGAAACTGCCAGTGGACGGGCGTCGTCCCGGTGGCGGTCTGGCCCGCCGAGTACAGCAGCGCGATGCCGCCCAGGGCGAGCGACAGGGCGAGCGCGAGGAGATACCAGTTGTGGGGTCGGGTCGGGCGAACGATCACGAGGGTCGCTAGCGGGCGCGGACAGCGCTCAATCGGGGCTCGACGTGGCCTCGCTGAGCGCGATGGGGGCGGGCGGCGGCGGGGCGGGCGGCGTGATTCCGCTCAGGCCGTCCAGATACGTCTGGACCAGATTGATGGCGATCGGGCTCTGAGCCGACCCGCTGCCGCCTTCTTCGACCAGCACCGCCACGACGATCTGGGGGTTTTCCATCGGCCCGGCGGCCACGAACCAGCCGTGGGGCTCGCCGGCGTTGTGCTCGGTGGTGCCGGACTTGCCGCCGATGGTATAGCGCATGGGCGCAAAGTGCGCCTGCTGGAAGGCGGTGCCGCGCCAGTCGTTGACGACGCCCGTCATCGAGGCCTTGAGCAGCGCGAACTGGTCCCGCGCCAGCGGCAGCGACGCCGTCACCACGGGAGCCGCGTCCGTCTGCCGGATCCGCGGTTGCAGCAGCCGCCCGCCGTTGACGACCGCGGCGACGAACTGGGCCAGCTTGAGCGG
The DNA here is from genome assembly GCA_046262555.1 of Gemmatimonadota bacterium. GTDB lineage: Bacteria > Gemmatimonadota > Gemmatimonadetes > JACCXV01 > JAHWKZ01 > JBHENR01. The sequence continues at coordinate 10,904 of JBHENR010000030.1, forward strand.
CGTGACGGCGATCTCGCCTTGCCCGATCGAGAGATTCAGCACCACGCCCGAGCCCCACTCGCCCGCGCCATAGCGCGTATCGTACCACGCCTTCGAGGTCGGGTAGAGGCCCTCCACCTCGTCGGGCAGATCGATCCCGGTGGCCTCGCCGAACCCCCACGCCGTGCCCAGTCGGGTAATCTCCTCGAGGCCCAGCGCGAGACCGAGCTGGTAGAAGTAGGTATCACAGGACGTCACGATCGCGTCCTCCAGCGACGCCCAACCGTGCACCGCGTGGCACCCGAACCAGCGGCTGCCGAACTGATAGCCCCCCCGGCACGGCACATCCATATACGCCTCGGGGTCGCCGATGCCCAGCGTCATCGCCATCGCCGCGGTCGCCAGCTTGAAGACCGAACCCGGGGCATAGCGGGCCTGAATCGTCCGATTGAGCAGCGGCCGCGCCGGATCATTGACGAGCGCGTTCCAAGCCCCCTGGGTGAGTCGGCCGCTGAAGACGTTGGGATCGTAGGAGGGGTGGGAATAGAGCAGCAGCACGTCGCCGTTGCGGGGGTCGAGCGCGACGATCGCGCCGCGCTGATCGGGCGGGAATAGCGCGGCGGCCCGGCGCTGCAGGTCGAGGTCCACCGTCAGCCGCATGTCACTACCCCGCCGCGGCGCTTCGAACGGCCGCACCGCCCACGGTCCCACGCGCCGCCCCAGCGCATCCACCTCGAGGTACTCGGCCCCCCGCTCCCCCCGCAGGCGCTCCTCGTACACGCCCTCCAGACCGGTCTTGCCGAGGACATCTCCGGCGGCATACCCCTCGCCCTCCCGCTGCACCAGCTCGCTGTCGCTGATCTGGGCGACGTATCCGGTCAGGTGGGCGGTCGCGCGGCCGTAGGGATAGACGCGGCGCGGCTTGGGCTGGAGCAGCAAGCCCCGCACGCGGCTGCGCTGCTCCTCGAGCAGCGACAGCGTGCGGTAGTCGAGATCATCGTCGATCAGAATCGGCTGGCCAGGCGCCAGCTCGTACTGCCGCGTGAGACTCGCGATGGCGTCGGGCTCGAGCTGGAGGATCGGCGCCAGCCGCTCCATTCCGGCATCGAGCGCCTCCCGCGAAGCAGGCAAAAGGGAAACCGAGTAGGCGGGCAGATTCTCGGCGATGATCTCGCCGTCGCGATCGAACAGGATTCCCCGCGGCGCCGTCAGCGGGATGGTGCGGACCTGATTGTTCGTCGCCCGCTCGAGGAGCATGTCATGCTGGACGATCTGCAGCCGGAAGAACGCGCCGGCCAGAACGAGGAATAATCCCCCCAGGGCGAACCGGGCGATTCGGGCGCGGCGATTGCGGCTGACCGGATCAAACGGCGCCGACGCGCGCGTAATGAGGCTGGACTTCATCCGCCGAAGGCCTCTCGCGTGCTGGGGTTACGCTGTTCGGGGGATGCCCAAGCTACCCCCCGGTGACCGGCGCCGCAAGGGCGGCCCGGGCCTAGCTGCGTCGCGCCAACCGGTAGATCCCGCCACCCAGCACCGCCGTATAGACCGCCGCCACCGGGGCCTCCCAGAAGAACCGCGCCTCGAACGCCCCCCACGACCCGCCCGCGACGACCGCGAGCACGAACACGTCCAGCGCCAGCTTCGCCCCCGCCAGCAGGCCCAGATCGACCCCCGGACCACTGAGATACAGCGTGTCGCGCAGTTTGCCGATCGCATAGCCGATTACGGTGAGGCCAAAGGCCTGGAGCCCGAGGTGGAGCAGAAACAGGATGTCCCTCAGGAGTCCCAGTCCGAACCCCGTCGCGGCGCCGCCCAAGGCGCCCCAACGCACCGCGCTGTAGACCAGCGCGATGCAGAGAAAGTCCGGCGCCGCTCCGCCCACCGTGAGCGGATGCTCCAGCAGCAGCGCGCCGACCAGACAGAACGCCAGGAAGGCGGCGAAGCGCCTCCCGGGCACCACGCCGAATCCCGGCTGCCCGGTGGCCTCGGGCCTCACCGCGGCCCGCCGGCGGACGGCGCCGCCGGGGGGGCGGGGAACGTGTCCGGCCCGAAGCTTTCGCCCGCCATCGGGGGGTAGGCGAACCCGGGCCAGAACAACCGCACCACGTCGCCGGCGGATTGCCCCGCTGGAACCCGGCGCGTCAGGACGAACACCGCCGTCACCCCGCCCAGCTCGACCACCGGCTCGACCTCATCGATCCGCTGGAGACCCAGCCGCTGGTCTTCGCGGACGCGCTCCACCGTGCCGATGGGGATGCCGCGGGGAAACGTGCCGCCGTACCCCGAAGTGACGATGCGGTCGCCCGGCTCGGAGCGCGACCGCAGCGGCAGGAACAGCTGCAGCGCGCCGTCGGTCGCCTGGCGGACGACGCCGTACTCGAGATGATCGCCCCCGACGAGGAGCGCGCTGGCGCTGAACTCCGGGTGGCCGAACAGCATCACCTGACTGGCGTCCGGCCCGGCCTCCACCACCTTCCCGACCAGCCCGTCGGCGGTGACGACCGGGTAATCCGCGGCGACGCCGTCCCGGATACCGGCGTCGATGAGAAACGTGGTCGGGAGCGTCGCGAAGTCGCGAAGGAGGACCCGGGCCGGCAGCAGGCCCACCGGCTGGGCGGCGCGGAACGCGAGCAGGCGCTGCAGCTCGAGGTTTTCCCGCCGCAGCGCCACGCTGGCGCCGAGCTCGAGCCGGGCGCGCTGCAGATCGGCCCGCAGATCGGCGTTTTCGGCTCGCAGACGGAGGTGCCCGCCGAGGACCGATTCGACCTGCACCAGGGGCCAGAGCACGAGGTGGTTGGCGCCTCGGGCCAGCGCCAGTTGACCCGGCTCGGGAAGCGCCAGCAGGGCCAGCGACGTCAACGCCAGCGCCAGGGCGACCGCCTCGGCGCGATGCGCGGCCGGAAAGGCCACGCTTAGCCGCGACTGAGCGTCAGGACGCCGCGGTACTTGTCGGGGTCGTCGAGGATCCGCCCGGTTCCGCGCACGACGCACGTCAGGGGCTCCTCGTCCACATTGATCGGCAGGTTGGTATTCTCGCGCAGCAGGCTGTCGAGCCCCTTCAGCAGCGCCCCGCCACCGGTCATGACGATGCCCCGGTCGACGATGTCGCTGGCGAGTTCCGGCGGCGTCCGCTCCAGCGCCTGCCGCACGGCGTCCACCACCGCGGCGATCGGCTCCTGAATCGCCTCCCGCAACTCGGCCGAATTGACGCGCACCGTCTTGGGAATGCCCGAGACCAGGTCACGCCCCTTGACGTCCATCTCCTCCTCCACCCCATCGGCGGGCGGATAGGCCGACCCGATCGCCATCTTGACGGCCTCCGCGGTCGGCTCCCCGATCAGGATGTTGTACGTCTTCTTGAGAAACTGCACGATCGCCTCGTCGAACTCGTCGCCACCGACCCGGATGGAGGTGTCGCTGACGATCCCCGAGAGCGCGATAACGGCGATCTCGGTGGTGCCGCCGCCGATATCGATCACCATGTTGCCGGTGGGCGTTTCGACCGGCAGGCCGACCCCGATCGCCGCCGCCATCGGCTCGGCCACCAGGTACACCTCCTTGGCCCCCGCCGACTCCGCCGAATCGCGCACCGCCCGCTTCTCGACCTCGGTGATCCCGCTCGGCACCGAGATCAGCACCTTGGGTCGGACCGGCATGAACCGGTGGCGCAGCACCCGCTCGAGAAAGTCGCGCAGCATCTTCTCGGTCACCTCGAAGTCGGCGATGACGCCGTCCTTGAGCGGCCGCACGGCGATGATTCCCGCCGGCGTGCGGCCGAGCATCTTCTTGGCGTCGGAGCCCACCGCGAGGATCTCGCGGGTGTCGGCATCGAGCGCCACCACCGAGGGCTGATTGAGCACGATGCCGCGGCCCTTGACATAAATCAGCGTATTGGCGGTCCCCAGGTCGACCGCGATCTCGCTCGCCAGGAACGCCCCGGAGTTGGAGCGAAGGAAATTGAACATGGAGGAGTCCTGACCCACTACCGGCCGGTCGAGCCGAACCCGCCTGCGCCGCGGGTCGTCTCGGGGAGGCCCGGCACTTCAACCGGCTGCCAGCGCGCCACCGGGGCCACGATCAGCTGGGCGATGCGGTCCCCAACGGCGATCTCGACCATTTCGCTGCCGAGATTGATCAGCAGCACCTTGATCTCGCCGCGATAATCGGCATCGATCGTCCCGGGCGCGTTCAGCACCGTGACGCCGAGCCGCGCCGCGAGGCCCGAGCGCGGCCGGATCTGTCCTTCGGAGTCCTCAGGCAGCGCGATAGCGAAGCCGCTGCCGATGAGCTGCCGCTCGCCGGGCTGGAGCGAGTGCGGCTGGGCCGCGCAGAGGTCGAGGCCCGCCGCGCCGGTCGAAGCGTAGACGGGCAGCGGCAGGGTGTGCTCCCCGATCCGTCGCAGCCGCAGTTGCCCGCGATCCGTCATCGGGCTAAAGGAGGTCATGGGCATCGCGATACGGCAGCTGAAACGCCTCCGCCACCCCCGGGTACGTCACGCTGCCGCGCACGACGTTGAGCCCGCGCCGCAGCGCGGCCGATTCGCGGCAGGCCGCCTGCCACCCCATCGACGCCAGCCGCCGGGTATACGGCAGCGTGGCGTTGGTCAGGGCGATCGTCGAGGTCCGCGGCACGGCCCCCGGCATGTTGGCCACGCAGTAGTGGACGACGCCCTCGACGATGTACACCGGATCCTCGTGGGTCGTCGGCCGGCAGGTCTCGATGCAGCCCCCTTGGTCTACCGCCACGTCCACGATCACCGCCCCGTCCTTCATCAGCTTGAGGTCTTCACGCGTCACCAGGTTCGGCGCCTTGGCCCCCGGCAGCAGCACCGCCCCGATCAGCAGATCCGCCCGGGCCACCATCTCGCGGATGGTGTGAACGTCGGAGAAGAGGCAATCGACGTTGGCGGGCATCACGTCCTCGAGGTACCGCAACCGGTCGAGCGAGACGTCGAGAATCGTCACCCGCGCGCCCAGCCCGGCGGCCATCTTGGCGGCATTGGTGCCCACCACGCCGCCCCCCAGGATCACCACTTCGCCGGGCGGTGTGCCGGGCACGCCGCCCAGCAGGATACCATAACCCCCGGTCAGCTTCTCCAGGTACTTGGCCCCTTCCTGCACCGCCATCCGGCCGGCCACCTCGCTCATGGGGACGAGCAGGGGCAACGACCCGTCGGCTTCCTCGACGGTTTCGTAGGCCACCGCAATCGCGCCCGAGCCGATAA
>JBHENR010000031.1:0-14626 GCA_046262555.1 Gemmatimonadota bacterium
TGCTGGGAGCGGTCAGCGGCCGGGCCACGTCGGCCTCGAGCTCGGCGCGGGTCACGATGCCGGTGCCCACCTTCCCCACCACGATGCCGGCCGCCACGTTGGCCAGGCGCGCGGCGAGCTCGGTCGAGCGTCCGGCCGCCAGCGCCGCGGTGAAAACGGCCGCGAACGTGTCGCCCGCTCCCGTCACATCGAACACCTGCCGCGCCCGCGCCGGAATGTCGCGCGGCGGCCCGCCGTCATAGAGGCGCAGCCCGCGCTCGGAACGGGTCAGAACCAGCGCCTCGAGCGCGAGCCGCTCGCGCAGGGCCTCGGCCCCGGCATCGTCCCACGCGCCCCCCAGCAGATCGGCGAGCTCGCGCTCGTTGGGGAGCAGATGCGTCGCCCCCCGGTAGCGGCCGGCGTCGCCGCCCTTGGGGTCCGCCACCAGCGGCGCGTCGCCGATCGCCGCGCGCAGGGCGGCCACGCCTTCGGCCGTTACCGCACCCTTGCGGTAGTCGCTGATGATGGCCGCGTCGCACCCGGGCGCGAGCCGTGCGAGCGCCGCGCGCAGCGCGGCGTACCCCCGCTGCGTGGCGCCCTCGGGATCCTCATAGTCGATCCGCAACAACGCGTGCTGCCCCGCGTGGACCCGCAGCTTGCGCGGGGTGGAACGGCCCGGCTCGACCACCAGCCCATCGGTGGTGAGCCCGCTCGCCCGGAGCTGGGCCTGGCATTCCCGGCCGGCGTCGTCGTCGCCCAGGAATCCGACCAGCACCGGCTCGCACCCCAGCGCGTGCAGGTTGCGCGCGACGTTGCCGGCTCCCCCGAGCATCCGTTCGCGCCGCTCGTAGGCGACGACGGGCACCGGCTTCTCCGGGCTCAACCGATCGGCCCGGCCGAACAGATAGTCATCGAGCAGGATGTCGCCGTACACGAGGACCCGCCCGGGGCGGAATCGGATCAGGCTGTCGCGCAGTTCGGTGGCCGGGAAGGGGTTTGACATAAGCGCGGGAAGTTATTACGGGAAGCCAACTTGTTCAAGGCGCGCCCGGGTGGTAGTGGCGACCGGCCTCGCGCAGGACGGCGTCGTTCACCAGCGTGAAGAGCCGGCCTCCGACCTCGATCTGGGCGCCCGGATAGGGCGGGTACCAGAACGCCCGGATGCGGCGCTCGATCGTCTCCGGCGAGTCCCCGGGTTGGATGCGGCGCAGCCCTTCGAACGCTTCCCGTCCGATGTACCGTCCCTCGCCCTGGGGCGCGCGCGGCAGCGCGCCGCGCTCGTGCGCCATCGCGACCACGTCCTGGAACAGCTCCAGAAGGTGGGCCTGGCTGGCTTGTTCCAGCGAGAACGCCGTGGCGGTCGCGGCGTCGATCGGGAACCGGCGGACCGCGATCAGGTCGCCCGCGTCGATCGCCTCGGCCACGAAATGGGCCGAGACCCCATACGCCGGCAGGTCATCGAGAATCGCCACGTTGTACCCGCCCAGCCCGCGCAGGTCGGGGAGCGGCGCGGGATGGAAGTTCACGCAGCCGATCGTCGGCAGGGTGATGAGCGGAGCCCGGATCCGGCGCCAGAAGAGAAACGAGAGGACGAGGTCGATGTCCCTGACGGCGGTGGCCGCCGGGCCGCCCTCGCCCCGCAGCGCGGCATAGAGATCCGCGTCCTCGACGACGGGAACGCCGAGCGTCCGCGCGGCCGCGGCTAGCGGTCCGGCCGGGTCGGGCGCCACCACCGCGGTCACCTCGATGCCGACGCGACCCAGATGCTCGAGCCCCGCGATGGCCGCGGGCTTGTCCTTGCCGAGGAAGATGGCGCGCACGGACTCGGCCTCGCCGCGACCGGCGGCGCCGGCCTACAGCTCGATCTGGATCAGCGGTCCATCCGACGGCGCATTCCGTTTCAGGACCGACTGCTCGTAATACTCTCGCACCAGCTGGGCCTCGCGCGCCGCCTTCTTGGCGGCGAGGCGCTCCTCGTGGGCGTTCTGGGGCCCCTCCCCATGGTCGCGCACCCGGGCCGCGTCCTCGGGGTTGACCGCGAGGGTGTGCTCGTAGTTCTCCAGCGGCACGGCCTTGCCGGCGGCGAAGATCTCGTGCCGGCCATGCGTCTTGTACCAGTCCGCCACGGTCGCGTTCTTGTGCATGTTCTCGATGATGTTCCGCCAGCCGTGCCCGGTGTTGTAGGCGCAGAAGGAGATCTCGCCCTCCTGGGTGGCGTAGGGAATGATGCACATCTCAGTGCGGCGGAAATCGTAGTTGAAGAGGTCCTGGAACCACATCCCGGCCACGAACAGGAAGTTCCAGGGATCCTCGCGGCGCTTCCAGGCATCCTCCGGCCGCAGCGACCCGTAGTCGCGCCCGGTGAGCGCGTAGGTCTTGTCCACCTTCTTGAAGATGTCGAGGATCCGCAGGCTGGGAGGCGCCTGGAACGGCCGGTAATGCTTGAGCAGCGCGAGGCCCATCATGACGTTCGAGAGGGTCCGGCTTCGGGCCGCATCGGTGATCTTCTGCATATCCGCGACCAGCCCCGGCACGTTCAGGAATTGCGGGACAGGCGCGAACTCCTTCGTCTCCTTGTTCACCATCAGGGCCAGCCCCACGCCGCAGTTGGGGTGGCAGCCGCAACTCGTCGTCCCCCACTCGGCCGACGGCCCATGCACCAGGTCGGCGAAATCCGCGAACGGGCCCATCAGCGAGATGGGAAACCAGTCCCGGGTCGGTTCGGTGATCCCCAGCTGCTGCTTCACGTCGAGCGCCATGTGGGACAGCGTGTACCGCTGCCGCAGGCGGCGCTCGTCGGTGATCTCGTCGTCGCGGCCGGTGAACGACACCGGCTGGAACGAGATGAAGGCGATCTTCTTCGGATTGTCGAGCGCGAACCGGATGATCGGCCCCACCTGATCATTGTTCACCGTGTTCACCAGTGTCGTGACGAGCACGATCTGGACGCCAGCCTGGTAGAGGTTTTCAATCGCCCGCAGCTTGACGTCGAACAGGTTGCCCACCTTGCGATGGCTGTTGGCATCATTGCCGATGCCGTCGAACTGGAGATAGACGAAGCGCAGGCCGGCCTCGGCGGCGGCCTGCGCGAACTCGACGCTCTTGGCGAATTCGATGCCGTTGGTTGCGCACTGCACCGAGTTGTAGCCGATGTCGCGCGCATACCGGACCGCCTCGAGAAAATGGGGCGAAAGCGTCGGCTCCCCGCCCGAAAACTGGATCGACATCTGGCGCCGGGGCTTGATCGTCAGCGCGTTGTCGAGAATCTCCTTGATGTCGTCCCACGCCAGCTCGTGCACGAACCCCACCTGATTGGCGTCCATGAAGCAGGGATCGCACATCATATTGCAGCGGTTCGTCAGATCGACGGTGAGCACCGACCCCCGACCGTGCTTGATCGTGCTCGACCCGTGGTCGTGCAGCGCGCCGTCGCGATGCGAGCGGATGTCCCGACCGGGGAAATTGGCCTCGATCCATTCGAGGAACTTCGCGTCCTGCGCCATCAGGTCCTCGAACCGGCCGTGCAGCGGACACTCCTTCACCATCCAGATCTGGCCCTCCCGCTCGATGATCGTGGCCCGGATCTCCCCCACCTTTTCGTTGATCAGGACGCGGTAGTCCTCCTCGCCGGCGATGATCCGCTCGCGCGCCTCGATCACGCACCTGGGACACAGCGAGTCGGTTTCCCGCGGCCAGCCGAGCCGCGGCTTGGATTTCTCCCACGACTTGAGCAGCGGCTTGTCCGACCAGGCCGGCGTAAAGGCCGGGTTGGGGCGAAACCGGTTGACGAGCTGCATCGCGTCGAACGTCACGCCGGCCAGCCGGGTGACGGCGTAGTCGAGCAGGCGCCAGGTCTTCATCCGCAGCGTGACGCGGACCTGGCCGCGCGGGTCCAGCGGCGCGGTGCCGGTGTCGAATGAGCTGGTATCGAAGGCGTCGGTCCCGGCTGCGGCCGGCGTGCTGATCCTGATCATCGCGGTCCCCCTTCGATTGGAATAGCGTCGCGCGGGGCGTCACTGCGCTGCGAGCCACCGCTCTGCCAGAGCAGACTGGGCAGACTGTGCAGGAAACCGCGCGCCGAGTAGAGCACTTCCACCTCGCCCCGACACGAGTACCAGCACGCGGTGCAGGTATTGCGCGCGTGCGCGGCGTGCAGCCGGTCCAGCACCGAGGCGATCGAGTCGGTGCGCAGATTGCCGCACGGCTCGCTGGCATTGAATTCGACGCACTTCGAGACGGTCATCTGGTTGTCGATGTTGAACATGGCTTTGCCGGCGATGCACCCGCTGATGCCGTCATTCGTCGCCGCATCGAACTGCTCGAGGTAACGGGTGTTGGCGTGGAACGTTTCGGGATACCGGCGCTTCAAATCGAGCAGCACCTCGGTGGCTCCCGCCAGATGGCGCTGGGTCTCGTTGCCGGTTTTCATCACCGAGTAGGGCTGAACCTGCCAGTAGACGCCCAGCTCGCGGGCCAGCCGGCACAGGGCGGGCATCTCCTCCAGGTTGTCGTCGGTCAGCACGGAGATGATCTGGACCCGCTGATAGGTGCGGTCGGCGCGGGTCGCCAGCAGCTGCTCGATCGCCGTAATGGCCCGCTCGTAGGCGAACTTGACGCCCCGATGGCGGGCATGGCGCTCGGAATCCGCGTAGTCGATGGAGACCGAACACCCCCACAGCCCGGCGTCCCACAGTTCGCGCGCCCGCCGCAGGGTCATGCCGGAGCCGGACGTCGTGAGGTAGGGAAAGTGGTCTTCCGCGAGAATCCCCACGATCTGGTGGAGATCGCGCCGCAGCATCGGCTCCCCCCCCGCGAGCGAGACGATCAGCGACCCCATCGCGGAGAGCTTGTCGGCGCCGATCCGGAAATCGTCGAGCGAATTCTCCTCGTGCTTCTCGAAATCATTCTGCCAGTAGGTGCAGAAGGAGCACCGATATTTGCAGTTGTAGGTCACCTGCCAGGTCACCCAGACGGGGCGGCCACTGAGGTAGGCGCGGAACAGACGCAGCTTCTTGGACACGTGGCCGCGCCGGCTCTCGGCGCCGGCGGGATCGACCGTCAGCGGCGGCCCGATCGGCACCTCCACGGTCCGCGCGGAGGGGCCCTCAGCGGGGGCTTTCAGCAGCGCGTCGAGCGGGATCGGAGCGATCATCGGCGTGAGTCTACCTGCTGCGCGCGAAGGGTGTCAATCCGCGTCAGCGAAAACGAAATCTGTAGACGAGGGCCAGGCTGGCCTCCCAGAAGTCGCCGTCCGCGCCCTCGACGTTGGCGATGTTCTCCACCTGCCGCCGGCCCACCCGGGCGCGCCCCTCGAGGCCCCACTGCGGGACGATGGTCCACGCCTCCGCCCCGAGCCGCGCCTCGCGCTGGATGACGCCGCTGGGAAACCCAGGATTGCCGGGATCGGTGGCGCTTTCGATCGTCTCGATGCTCCGCTCGCCGCTGCGGCGGGCCAGCACGTCGGCGGAGAATCGGAGCTCCGGCCCGTACCAGTACTCGACCCAAGCCTGCGCCTGGTCTCCGTCGGGGCCCAGCGAGCTGCCGATCGGCACCCCGAATGTCTCCCAGTTCGTGTTGAGGCCGCGGTGGAGGTAGGTGAAGACGTCGACGCGGGTGTACTCGCCACCGACCGATCCGCCCCGCCATCCCAGCGGTTCCGCCCACGACCCGCCGACGCGCCAGGCGAGCTGGTTGCCGAACGATCCCCGCAGATCCTCGTCGATGAACAGCTCCTGCACGTAGAGGAGCCCGTACAGCCGGGACGACCCGAGGCCGGTGTAGACGGCCTCGGCCGTGACCGACACATCCACGTCGTTCGAGTCGATCTCATCGTCCTCGGCCTGGGTGGCGAGATAGGGCAGCATGGGATTGGCGAACCGCAGCTCGAATCCGCGGTTGATGCCGGTGACGAGCGCGGCCTCCGAAATCGCCACCTGGAGCTGATCGAAGACGCGCCAGTCCACCCGCTGCAGGTAGAGCCACCGCGTCACGTCGGCGCCCACGAAGACGCTGTCGGTGGGAACCGAACCCGGGATCGTGTTGCCCCGCTCATTCAGCAACCGGTTGGGCCGCTCGCGGCTGAGCTGCGCCACCAGGCCGGTGTAGCGGATGCGCTGGGGCGCGTCACCGGACAGCTCGATCCGCACCTGGTCGAGCGCGGGGATCGACTCGCTGACAAAAGGACTTGTGGCGCGTCCGGGACCCAGGGCCAGCTCGGCCCGGCCCAGGGTGGCCCAGACGGGGCCGGTGTGGCTGCTGGCGTATGCCTCCAGCACCTCGAAGGCGGCCGCCTCGGTGGTGCGGATGCCGAGCTTGGTGCGCCGGGTCGGATCGTTCCGGATGTTCGAGTCGAGCACGTAGCGCCATCCCAGCGCAAAGACCTGGCCGAACTGCGCCGCGAAGTCGTGCTGGGCGATGCCCCGGTGCGGCGGGTACCCCACGCTGTCGCCGAGGGCGGCCCCGCGAAAGGCCGGGTCGAAGGTGGCGTCGTCGGACTGATAGTGGCCCTCGTAACGGGCCGCCAGGTCGTTGTGGATCCAGTGGGGTCCGGTCCGCTCGAGACCGGGACCCAGCTCGAACTCCTCCTCCAGCAGCTCGAGCCACCCCGCCGCCAGCGGATCGGTCGCCCCCTGGCCCGGCCGGCGCGCCGCCCGCCAGAGCGCGGCGAAGTCCCCCTCCCGCCAGGGCCGGTTGCCGAGCCACACCTGGGTCGAGAGCTCGGGGTAGCGCAGGAGCAGCGCGTCCGCCACGCCATAGGTCCAGTGGCCGAGCGGGACGGTGCGCAGACTCTGGCCGGCAGCTGGCGTGGGGGCGCAGGGAATGGACAGCAGCAGACCGAACAACAGCGCGACGGCGCGCCTGGACATGAGGCACTTCCCCTTTCCCGGACGGGTCATGACGAGGTGGTGCGCGCCCGCGAGGCGGCGGGCAGTGGAAGGATCTCCCGAGTGTACCAGGCGACGAAGGCGGCAATGCCGGACTCGATCCGGGTCTGCGGGGCGTACCCGAACGCCGACCGGGCGCGGCTGATGTCGGCCGCGGTACGCCGCACGTCGCCGGGTTGCATCGGCAGCATACGCCGCTCTGCGGTGACCCCGAGCGTGCGCTCGAGGCAGTCGATCATCCGCGCCAGCGTCACCCGCTCCGCCGCCGCCAGGTTGTAGATCGCGTAGCAGCCGGAACTCCGGAGCAACAGATCCAGCGCGCCCTCGCAGCCGGTGACGATGTCGTCGACGAAGGTGAAATCCCGCTCCATCTCCCCGTCGCCGTAGACCGGAATCGGCTCCCCCTCGGTCATCAGCTGGGCGAACTTGTGAACCGCCATCTCGGGACGCCCCCGCGGCCCATAGACGGTGAAGAAGCGCAGCGCGATGACGTCGATGCCATGCAGGTGATGATAGCTGTAACAGATCTCCTCGCCCGCCTTCTTCGTCATCGCGTACGGCGACACCGGACGATCCACCCGATCGTCCTCGGCGAACGGCACCTTCGCCGTATCGCCATAGACCGAGCTGGAGGAGGCGAACAGGAATTTGGTGCAGCCGGCGGCGCGGGCCGCATCGAGCAGCGTGAGCGTACCGGCCAGATTCACGTCGCAGGTCCCGACCGGATCGGCGAGGGAGGCGCGCACGCCGGCGCGGGCGGCGAGATGGACGATGGCCACCGGCCGGTGCTGCTCCATCAGCCGGCGGACCAGCTCGGCATCGCGGATGTCACCCTCCACGAAATGGAACCCGGGCTGAGTCAGCGCTCCCTGCAGATTCCGCTCCTTATACGCCCGCGGATAGAACGGGTCGAAATTGTCGAGCCCCACGACCGTCCCACCGGCCGCCAGCAGACGATCGGCGACATGCGATCCGATGAATCCGGCGGCGCCGGTCAGTAGAACGGGCGCGGATGTCACCGGCCCACCAGCGCGGCGGCGATCCGTTCCCCGGCGGCGCCGTCCCACCCCTCGGCCGCCAGCGGCGTCACCGCGCGCGGCGCCAGCACGGCGTCCACCGCGCGGGCCGGATCCGCCTCGAGCCGGTTGGTGCCCTGATCGATCGTGATCGGACGCTCGGTATTGGGACGCAGCGTGACGCAGGGAATGCCCAGCACGCTGGTCTCCTCTTGAATCCCCCCCGAGTCGGTGAGCACGGCACGCGCCGAGGCCATCAGCGCCACCAGCTCGGAATATCTCACCGGCCCCAGCAGATGGAGGCCATTGCCGGCCGAACGCGCCCCCAGGGCGGTGATCCGCTCGGCGGTGCGGGGATGGAGCGGAAACACGACCGGACAGGTGGCCGCGAGCCGCTCCAACTCGGCCAGGATGCGCTTCAGCCGGGCGGGGTCGTCCACGTTGGACGGCCGATGCAGCGTCACCAGCACGTGCGGGGCGACCGCCTGGCCGATGATGGCGGCGACGTCGAGCGCACGCGCCCGCGCGAGCGTGTGGAGCAGAGTGTCGATCATCACATTGCCCACGAACACGATCGCCCCCGCCGGGACGCCTTCGGCCCGCAGATTCGCGTCCGCGTCGCGCGACGGCGTCAGCAGCAGGTCGGCCAGCCGGTCGGTGACGAGTCGATTGAGCTCCTCCGGCATGGTGCGGTCGCCGCTCCGCAGTCCCGCCTCGACGTGGGCCACCCGGAACCCCCGCTTCGCCGCCACCAGCGCCGCGGCGACGGTCGAATTCACATCGCCGTAGAGAACGGTCCAGCGGGGGCGCCACTGCTCGAGGACCGGCTCGATCCGCGTCATGATGAGCGCCGTCTGGACGGCATGGGTTCCGGACCCCACCTCGAGGTGGTCGTCCGGCCGGGGCAGTCCCAGCTCGAGGAAGAACCGCTCCGACATCTCGGCGTCGTAATGCTGCCCGGTGTGGACGATCCGCTGGGGCACCCCGCGGGCCGCCAGCGCCCGGTGGACGGGCGCGAGCTTCATAAAGTTGGGCCGCGCCCCCACCACGTGCAGGATGACGTCGCTCACCGGCCGGGCCAGTGGGCGCGGACACCCGCCACCACGCGCTCGAGCTCGGGCTCGGTGAGGTTCGAGCCCGACGGGAGGCACAGCCCGGCGGCGAAGATGGCGTCGGCCACCGCGCCGCCGATCACGGGGTAGCCGCGCAGGATGGGTTGCTGGTGCATCGGCTTCCAGATCGGCCGGGCCTCGATGTTCTCGGCCAGCAGCCCCAGCCGTACCGCCTCCCGGTCGACCCCGGCCGCAGCGGAGTCGATCGTCAGGCACGTCAGCCAGCGGGTGCAGCGGCCGTACGCGGCCTCGGGCATGAAAGCGACACCGGGCAGCTCGCCGAGGGCCGCCTGATAGTAGGCGCAGTTCGCCCGCCGTTGCGCCACGCGATCCTCAAGCACCCGCAGCTGCCCGCGCCCGATGCCGGCCAGCACGTTGCTCATCCGGTAGTTGTACCCCAGCTCCTCGTGCTCATAGTGGGGGGCGGGCTCGCGCGCCTGCGTGATCAATTTGCGCGCCCAGTCGGCCAGCGCCGCCTCTTCGGTCACCAGCATCCCACCCCCGGCGGTGGTGATGATCTTGTTGCCATTGAAGGAGTAGATGCCGATCCGGCTCAGCGTTCCCGCCGCCCGGCCGCGGTAGGTCGCGCCGAGCGCCTCGGCCGCGTCCTCGATCACGGGGACACCGAACGCCGCGCACGCCTCCAGGATGGGGTCCATGTCGGCGCTCTGGCCGTACAGGTGGACGACGACCAGCGCCTTGGGGAGCGCGTCGCGGGCCGCGCGCTCGCGCAACGTCGCCAGCACCAGCGCCGGATTCAGGTTCCAGGTCGCCGGATCCGCGTCGAGGAAGATCGGCGTCGCGCCGAGCTCGAGGATGGGCGACACGCTGGCTACGAACGTCAGCGTGGAGACGAGCACCTCGTCGCCGGGACCGACGCCGGTCTGCCGCAACGCGACCAGCAGCGCGGCGGTGCCCGAACTCATCGCCACCGCGTGACGGGCCCCGACCGCGGCGGCGAACTCCTGCTCGAAGGCGTCCACATTGGGACCCAGCGGCGCGATCCAGTTGGTCTCGAACGCCTCGTGAATGAAGCCCAGTTCGTCCCCCCCCATGTGGGGCGTCGAGAGCCAGATGCGCGCCGGCGCGTCGGTCATTGCTCCCCCTGGAATCGGGCGACGGTCGCCTCGCCCGGGGCGCTGACCCCGGTGCCCCGGACGACGTGGAGAATGGTGCGCAGCAGAATCTTCACATCCAGCCCGAAGGAAAGGGTGTCCACGTAGCGCACGTCCAGCCGCAGCCGTTCCGGCCAGTCGAGCGCGTTCCGCCCGCTGACCTGGGCCAGTCCCGTCACACCCGGCCGCACCGCGTGCCGCCGGGCCTGCTCCGCCGAATAGCGGGGAAGATACTCCATCAACAGCGGCCGCGGACCCACGAACGACAGATCGCCGCGCAGGACATTCCACAATTGGGGCCACTCGTCCAGGCTGGCGCGCCGCAGCGCCCGGCCGAACCGGGTCAGGCGCGCGGCGTCGGAGCGGCCGTCCCCGGCGCCGCCGGCCTCGGGCGTCATCGTCCGGAACTTGAGCAACTCGAAGGGCCGTCCGTGGCGGCCGGGTCGCATTTGCCGAAACAGCACCGGCGTCCCGAGGGCGATCCAGACGGCGAGGGCGGTCAGCCCGAGCACGGGTGACAACAGGACGAGCAGGAGGGCGGCCCCGGCCGCGTCGAGGGGACGCTTGAGATGCGGATAGAGACTCATCGGGCGATGGTCTCCAGCAGGTCGAGATAGCGGGCGGCCAGCGCTTCGCGGGAGAAATGACGCCGGACGAAGGCGAGTCCCGCCGCGCCGAGCGCCCGCCGCCGCTCCGGCGAGGCGGCCAGGCCACGGATCGCCGCGGCGATGGCTTCCGGCTGCTCCGGCTCGGCGAAGACCCCGGCTCCCGCCTGCTCGACGACCAGCGCGCGGGCCACTCCATCGATGACGCACAGCACCGGGCGCTCGCTGGCCATGTAGTCGAACACCTTGTTCGGATAGACGGACTTGAAGGTCTCGATCCGCTTGAGCACCGCCGCGCCGATGTCGGCGGCGCGGACCAGCGCGGGCATGCGGGCCTTGGGGACGGGCCCGAGGAACTGGCAGTTGGTGAGGCCCCGGCGGGCCGCCTCCGCCTCCAGCGCCGCGCGTTGCGGCCCGTCCCCCACCGCCGCCAGCAGGATCCCCGGATCGTCGCGCAACCGGTCGGCCGCCTCGACCCACTGGATCAGGTGGTTGGCGGTGCCGTGCGCTCCGGCGTACAGCACGACGCAGCGGTCGGTCCATCCCAGGGACGCGCGGAGCGCGGCGTCCGGCGGGCCCGGCTGGAACAGCTCCAGATCGGCGCCATTGGGGATCTGCACGATCTTTGCCGCCGGGGCCAGCCCCCGCCGGACGATGTCATCCTCGAAGGCGGGGGTCAGCACCACCATCCGGTCGGCCAGCCGGTAGCCGAGCGCTTCCAGCCGGTACATCAGCCGGGTGAACAGCGAGCCGGCCCGCAGCACGCCGGTCGTGATCGCGCTCTCCGGCCACAGGTCCCGCACTTCGAAGACGGTCGGCACCCGGAACACGCGCCGGGCCACCCACGCCGGCACCACCGTCACCAGCGGCGGCGACGTGGCGATCACCACGTCGGCCCGACGCGCCCGGCGCACCACCAGCAGGGTCGCGGCGAGCATGAAGCCGAAGAACGCCCACATCCGCCCCAGCGTGCCGGCGGTGTAGGTGTCGGGAGTGTAGACCCGCAGCACTTCGGTGGCACCCGCTCGCTCCCGGACCAGCAGCTTGCCGACACAGTCGGCATACCGCCCGCCGGTTGTATACGGCACCTGCCCACAGATCACCGTGACCTCGTGCCCGGCCTCCGTCCAGTAGCGGGCGAACGCGTTGAAGCGCGAACCGCCGGCGTCGCTGTCGCGCAGGAAGTACTGGTGCAGGACGAGAATCCGCACGCGTCAGGCGGCCGCAAATGTGGTGACCAGGCGCGCCCCGCGGGACATCCCCTCGACCGTGAACGCGACCGCTGGCTCCAGCACCCCGTAGTAGCGGGAATGCCAGCCCCAGGGGGAATCCGGCACCGCGCGCGCGAGCGCGCCGGCGGGCGCCTCCACGCCGTCGACGGCCACCGTGATGGCGAGCGCCCGCGCGCCGGGGGGCGCCAGGGTGACCGCGAAGGTGGCCGGCTCGACCCGCGCCAGCGCCACGCGTCCCGCCCGCGGCGGCGCCGGCAGCGCGACGCAGTCGGCCAGCAGCCAGTGGAGCCGGACGCGAAACGGCGCGCCGGCGGCGCGCACCGGGATCAGCCGATCGGTGACCCGCAGCCGATCGGGCGCCGTCCAGTCGACCTGACGCTCGTGGCGGACGCCCGGGGCGCCGGGCCGGAGATAGCCATCGTGGGTGGCGGTGATCCGCCGCACCAGCCCGGCGGGACCGGTCTCGAGGTCGCTGGTCATCGTGTGCGACCACCGCAGCCATTTGAATTTCCGATACGGCACCATCTGGTCGAGGCCGTCGACGGTGACGGTGGAGTGGGCGCCCGTGCCGCTGAAGGCGCGGTGGATGTCGGGCCGCTCGTGATACGAGTAGGTGCCGGGATCGAGCACGACATTGACGCCGTCCCACCACAGGTCGACATGGTGCTGATCGGCCTGCCCGAAGCGGGTGTGGATTGTTCCGGCCCGCAGCACGGCCCGCGCGGCGCCGCTCCCGCCGGTGACGTAGAGCCCGCTGGCCGGGAACGCGCGCGGCACGGCGCGCGCAGGGGCGGCGGCCGGAGCCTGGTCGGCCCGGTCGCGGGCGGCCGGATACGGGCGCGCCACCAGCCAGGCGGCTTCCGCGTCCCACGGTCCCGCGGGATAATGGGACGGCTCTCCGAGAATCGCGGTCAGGGTGCGGACGACGGGCCGGAAATCGGCGTAGTCACAGGCCGCCAGCGGACTGCAGAGCGCCCCGTCGTTGGCGCCCCAGTTCGGCAGCCACCCGTCGGCCGCATTCTGCTGCGCCAGCAGGTAATCGCGCGATCGTCCCAGCACGTCGAGGATGGGGGGTGCGACCGGCCGCCCGGCGAGGTCACCCAACAGGACGTACCAGACGTAGTAGTGGAGCGCCAGCCGGTGATAGGTGTGGGAGGCCTGGCAATAGCCGCCGTCGGGTTCGAACTGGCTGAGGGCCTCACCCTCCAGCAGCCCTCGCCCGAGCGCCCGCCATCGCGCCGCCTCGGGAGCGTCCGGCAGCATGTCAGCCGCCAGCACCAGCGCGACCGCTTCGCCGATCAGATGGTTGTTGTAGACGGCGTATCGGGCATAGCCGATCTGTTCGGCGAGGTGACGGGCGTGGAGCCGCGTCTGTCGCACCAGCCGCTCGACCGTCTCGTCGGCAAACGTCTCCGGGCCGCCCAGCGCGCCGAAGGCGAACCACCAGGCGAGGAGCCGGATCGCGAGCTCCTGCCCGCTGGCCCACTGCACCCCTGCCCGGTAGGGGTTGGAGGCCTCGAACCCGGCCAGCGTCGCCCCAAACTGGTCGCGGGCCTGGCGGGCCGCGTCCCCGGCGGCGCCGGCCGGCTCCAGCGCCGCCGAGCGGGCCCACTCGTAGGCGATCGCCTGCCGGCCCGGTTCCCACGTCAGCTTGATATCCCCGCGACCCGGCGCCCGCAGCGCGGTGGCCCAGTGAGCCGCCGCCGGCCAGCGCCGGCCGAGCCGCGGATTCAGGTGCCAGTCGAGCGGATCGCCGAACGCCGCCTCCCAGCGCGAGAACATCCGCACCCGGCCCGTCCCGTAGGCGGCCAGCCGGTGCTCGATCGCCGGGCGATCGGCCGCGGCGGCGGAGCGGACCGCCGGGTCGGCGACGCGCCGGCGCAGATGCGCCACGAGGGCGGGTGCGTCCCGCTGCAGCCGCGCGGCCCGCTCGGCATCCGCCGCGGTCTCGGCGGCGTCGGCCGGGCGGGGCCCGGCGGGACGCAGCGCGGCCTCGAGGCCCGACCGCAGGCGCAGCTCGTACTGGAGGCGGAAGGCGGCGCGCCGCCAGCCGAGCTGGCGGAGTTCCTCAACCCAGGGTCGCACGGCCCGCCGGAGCGGCCGCCAGCGCGTCCGCGATCTGGATCGCGATCCCGGACACCTCGAAGATCTCGTCGGGGGGAATGGGCGGTGGACCGCCGCGCACCGACTCGAGGAAGGCGGCCACGCTGGCGGTGTGGCCCTTGTCCTGCCCCCGCCCCCGGACCCACGGCCACCGGCCCGCCGGCAGCGGCCGACCGAAGGCGGTCAGGCGGGCGAAGTTGTCGAGCTGATACACGCTGCCACCGGCGAAGACCTCGAGCCGCTCCTTCGGGAAGCGGCGGTGGCCATTGGCGAGGTAATGGACCGCTCCGATCGATCCGTCGGCGAACTGCAGCGTGACGATGGCCACGTCATCGGTGGCGGCGCGCACGGCGTGCCAGCCGGAGATGGGGGCCCCGGCCAGTGACCGCAGCAGATCGATCATGTGGCACGCCTCGCCGACGATCCGTCCCCCGCCGATCGCGCGGTCCTGCGTCCAGTGGCCGCCCGGCAGCGCGCCCGCATTGACGACATAGACAAAGGCGCGCGGACCCGGCACGCCCGCCAGGGCCGCGCGCAACTGCACGACGTGTGGCGCGAACCGGCGGTTGAAGCCGACCAT
>JBHENR010000032.1:0-4142 GCA_046262555.1 Gemmatimonadota bacterium
GCGCCACGCGGTGCGGGTCGCGGCCGGTGAACGCGAGGTAGTCGAGCGTCTCCTGGTCCACCGGGAAGATGGCGCACGTGGCGCCGTATTCGGGTGACATGTTGCCGATCGTGGCGCGGTCGGCCAGCGACAGGCTGCTGATCCCCTGGCCGTAGAACTCGACGAACTTCCCCACGACCCCCGTGGCGCGGAGCATCTCGGTCACCCGCAGCACGAGGTCGGTCGCGGTCGCGCCCTCGGGGAGCGCGCCGAAGAGGCGGAACCCCACCACCTGCGGGATCAGCATGCTGATCGGCTGGCCGAGCATGGCGGCCTCAGCCTCGATGCCGCCCACGCCCCACCCCAGCACCCCCAGCCCATTGATCATCGTGGTGTGGCTGTCGGTCCCCACCAGCGTGTCGGGGTAGGCCCACCGCTCACCCTCCCGCTCGGCGTCGAAGACAACCCGCGCGAGGTACTCCAGATTGATCTGGTGGACGATGCCGGTATCGGGCGGGACGACCTGGAAGTTCTCGAACGCCGTCTGGCCCCAGCGGAGGAACGCGTAACGTTCCCGATTGCGCTCGTACTCGCGCTCGGCGTTGATCAGAAACGCCGCCTCCACGCCGTAGGCATCCACTTGAACCGAGTGGTCGATGACGAGCTCGGCGGGCAGCAACGGGTTGATGCGGGACGGATCCCCGCCCAGGTCGGCCATCGCGTCGCGCATCGCGGCCAGATCCACCACCGCTGGCACGCCGGTGAAATCCTGGAGCAGCACGCGGGCCGGCATAAAGGCGATTTCGCGGGACGGCGTGGCCGCCGGATCCCAGGCGGCGAGGGCCTCGATGTCCTCGGCGCTGACGGCGAGACCGTCCTCGCACCGGAGCAGATTCTCGAGCAGGATACGGAGCGCGAACGGCAACCGCGCCACGTCGTGGCCATGGGCCGCGAAGCGCGCCAGGCTGAAGATCGTGTAGGGACGGCCGTCGACGGTGAGGGTGTCGCGGGCGCCGAAGGAGTCGGGATGAGGCGTCGGGGCCAGCGGGCTGACGGGGGTCACGGGGTCCATGGAGTCCACGCGGGCAAGTTAACCCGGACGGCGCGGTTCGCACGGCGCCGGTAGCTTGCGCCGGCCATGATCCCCTTTCGCGCATTCGCGGCCGGCGCCCTGCTGGCACTCATCACGGTGGCCCCCGCGCGGGGTCAGCGACCGCTCCGGACCGAAGACCCCGAGCCCCTGCCAGCCGGGCAGGTCGCGATCGAAGCCGGCGCCGGGTACGAGTGGGACCGCGGCTACCCCGCCTCCGGACTGCGAGGCGACCTGGTGCGTCTGATCCGGGTGGGTTTCCGCGCCGGACTCGGCGGACTCGCCGAATTCCAGGGCGAGAGCGGCTACAATCGGCTGCGTATCGAGGGCCAGGACCCGGATGCCCTGCTGGCCGGGGAGCTACGCCTCAAGGGCGACACCACCGGCGATATCGAAGACCCGGTTATCGCCACCAAGATCCGGCTGCGGGAGGAAACCGCCTTGACGCCGGCGGTGGCGCTGCGCGTCGCGACCCGGCTGCCGTCTGCCGGAAACGACAGCGGGCTCGGCCTCGACACGTTCGATTTCCATCTCCAGCTCCTCGCCGGCAAGAGCCTCGGCGCGACCCGGCTGGTGGGGAACTTCGGCCTCGGGGTGCTGGCCGTGCCGGAGCGCGGCGACCGCCAGAACGACGTGCTGCTCTACGGCGCGTCGCTCGCGCGGCCCGTTGGCGCGGCGTTGACGCTGGTGGGGGAAGTAAACGGCCGGGTCGATGTCTCCGGCGGCGCCCCCATCGGCACCGAAGACCGCGGCGAGGCCCGCCTTGGCGCGCGGTGGGCTCGCGGGCGGGTGCAGCTCGACGGCGTCCTGCTCGCGGGACTGTACGAGCCCGACCCCGACGTCGGCGTCGAGCTCGGCGCGACGTACTTCCTCCAGGCGGATTGAGGTCCTACCGCCGGGCGATCTCCTTGTCCTTCGGCCGCTCGAGCTTCATGATCCAGAGGCCCGAGCTGGCGTCGATCGCGAACAGGTGACCCTTATGCTCGACCACGGTGAAGACATTGGTCCGATTCACCTGCGCCGGGTCGCTCACCTTGGTGGAATCGCTCGTCTGGGTGAGGAAGTAGTCGATCTCACGCCCCTGGGCGTACAAATCCCCGCGTAGCTCCCCGCCCGACAGGTCCAGCGCCCGCAACCCCCGTTGGTAGTACGCCACGTAGAGCACGTCGTCCGTGATCCAGACGTTGTGGGCGCCCCCTTCGGGGACCTCGTATTTGCCCACTTCCCTGGGGTGGAAGATGTCCCGCACGTCGATCACGTGGATGTAGCCGCGCGGATCGCCCGGGGCGTCGGGGCTGTAGCGGCTGGGGAAGATCTCGTCCCCGACGAAGACATAGTCCTTCCAGCGCCAGGCGGTGTGGGTGTTTCCCTCGGGGTAATTGACCCGGCTCACGAACGCCGGCGCGGTCGGTGTCCCGCCGGCGAGCCCGGCCCCCACGTCGAGGATGACCAGGCCGTCGTCCCAGTAGGAGAGGTAGGCGAGACCGTCAGTGACGGCGATGTCGTGGAGCGCCTTGCGCTCGGTGTCGAGTCCCCAGCGCCCCACCTGCCGCGGCGCGGCGGGGTCGCTGATGTCCACGATGTGGATGTCGCGGGTGCCGTCATTGACGGCATAAACCAGGTCGCCGACGATATAGGTCGTGTGGATGCCGGCGGTCAAGTCCTCGGTGAAGTGGGACGTCAGCGTAGGGTGCGCCGGATCGGCGAGGTCGAGCACGATGATGCCGTTCTTCCGGTCGGGGTCGTTCTCCTGGGTGATGACGGCCAGCGTCGCGTCGGCGTTGACCATGATGTCGTTGACCCGGCGGCCGGGCACCAGCAGCGAGTCGGTGAACACGGGCGCCGCCGGGTCGGTCACGTCGTAAACCCGCATCTGGGCGCCGAAACTCCCGGTGTAGGCGTAGTCGCGGCCGTCCTTGCCCTCGAAGACCCAGAGGTCGATCTCCCGCGTCGGCGAGGCGATGTGGCCGACCTTGAGCCAGCCGCCGGCTGGTGGTCGCGGGGTCACCTCGATGGTGGCGCGGGCGACGCGATCGCCGACCGTCGCCGCGACCTGATAGGTCCCCGGCTTCTCGGCGACGAAGTAGTCGTCGGCGTGGACCGCCGCCTCGCCGCTCCCGCTCACCCACCACTCGGGCCAGGCGACCGGGCGGCCCCCGGCGGTCACGCGGAGGGGGATCGCCTCGCCGGTCATGATCTTCGCGGAAGCCGGAGCGAGCTGAACCGCTCCGCCGAGCGGCGGGCCGACCGTCACGACCTGTTCGGCCGTGGTGCCGCCGCCCTCTGCGCGCAGGGTTGCGGTCCCGGGCCGCCGGAGCGCAATGGCATGCCCGATGACCTCGACCACACCGGGATCGCTCGACGCCAGCGTGACCGGCACGTCCCACCGCTCATTGCCGAGGGCATCGACGGCCACGGGGGCGAGCGCAAGTAAGGAGCCCGCCGGCTGGGATCTCCCCGGCAGGGCGATCCCGCCCGGGAGCGTCAACCGGATCGCGGCTGGCTCGGCCGGACCGACGACCACCACGATCCGAGCGCTGATGGCGGTTCCGTCGGCGGCCGTCGACCCCAGCAGGGTCGCGCCGGCCACGGTCTGACCTGGATTGAGCGCGGTGAGATTCCCGAGCGTGTCCACCCGCGCGTTCTCCCAGCCGGAGAACCAGGCCACCGCGCCGTGGGGGACATCGGCGCCGGCGGCGTCGTGGGCCGTCAGGCGGAGCGGCGCCGTTTCGCCCACCGTGAGGCGGAGCGTGTCCGGGGAAATGTCGAGGCGGACGATGGGCGCCGGATCCTGAGCCCGCAGAGGCCCCGCGGCGAGGAGGACGAAGAACAGCGAGCAGACGATTCGGCGAGTCATGGGGTCTCCTCGGAGCGGGTTGGCGATGCGTCGGGGAGCGCTGACGCCTCGGACGAATATATCACAACGACCCCTCCTCACTCCTCGAACCGGCTCAGCCAGCGCTGATCGAGCAGCTTCCCGGATGTTCGATCGAACCGGAACCGCAGCCCGAAGGGCGCGGCGCCACTCGGATCCACTGAGCCGAAGCGGAGATCCTGCAGGAACACGGTCGCC
>JBHENR010000033.1:0-3561 GCA_046262555.1 Gemmatimonadota bacterium
TACGTCCCAGATGTGGATGGCCCCCGGGGCGCCGCCGGTGGCGTCGAGCGGCACGGCGTCGTATGCGATGGTGATGGACGGCCGCTATCTGATGGAGAACTACGAAGGGTCGATGATGGGGATGCCGTTCCGCGGCCATGCCATCACCGGCTACGACAACAACAAGAAGGAGTATTTCAACATCTGGATCGACAACATGGGCACCGGCTACATGCTCACGTCCGGCCAGTGGGACGACGCCGCCAGGACGCTCACGTTGACCGGGACGTACGATGATCCCATCACGGGAGCGGAGGATCAGGCGGTCCGCAGCGTTTCGCACCACGTCGACGCCGATCACATGACCTACACGATGTACATGCCCGGCCCCGATGGTCAGGAGTTCAAGACGCTGGTCGTCAACGCCCCCCGGATGCCCGCCGCGGCCGTGGAACCCGTTGCGGCTCCCGTGGCGGATTAAGCAGCGGACACGGTGACCACCCCGGTCGAGGTCGCGCGCTGCCGCTACCGGCATGAGGCCGAGATGGCCCAGGGCCGGCTGACGGACGCCGGCATCCCGAGCTGGGTCTTCGGCGGCGACATCGGCGGGGCGTCCCCCGGCGTCGGCAGCGTGCGCCTGGTGGTGGCGCCCGCCGACGCCGATCGGGCGCGGGAGCTGCTGCAGCCGGACGAGGAGTAGCGCTTCAGCGGGGCAGCAGCGGCGGCAATTCGTAGGCGACCCGCAACAGCGAAATGGGATGCAGCACCCGGACCGCCGAGCCCTGGGCGCGGAGGCCCGCGGCGAGCTGGAGCTGGCAGCCCGGATTGCCGGTCGCGACGAATTCCGCCCCGGTGGCGCGCACGTGGTCGAGCTTCCGATCGAGCAGCGCCTGCGACGCCTCCGGATGGGTGACGTTATACATCCCCGCTGACCCGCAGCACCAGGTGGATTCGGTGAGAGGCACCAGCTCGAGCCCCTCGATCGCCCCCAGCAAGAGCCGCGGGGCGTCCGCGATCCGCTGGCCGTGAATCAGGTGGCAGGGATCATCATAGGTCACCCGGCGGGCCAGCGGCCGCCGCGGCCGCCGGACGCCGGTGTGGACCAGGTACTCGGAGATGTCCACCGTCACCGCGGCGACGGCGTCGGCGCGGCCGGCCCACTCCGGGTCGTCCGCCAGCAGCTGCCCGTAGGCCTTGAAGCAGGCGCCGCAGCCGGCGGCGTTCGAGACGAGCCGCTCCGCGCCTGACCCTTCGAACGCCGCGATGTTCCGCCGGGCGAGCGCGCGCGCCGCCGCCTCCTGCCCCTGGTGCGCATGCAGCGCGCCGCAGCAGCGGAATCCCTTCGGCACCACCACCCGCCAGGCGTTCCAGGCGAGGACCTGGGCCGTGTCGGCGTTCACCTCGGGGAGCACCACGTTTTGAATGCACCCGGGATGGAGCGCCACCGTCCCGCGCTGGCGAGCGAGCGTGCCCTCGGTCGCGGGGGTGGCGTCGAGCGCGGTCGGCAGCCGCCAGCGGGTTCCCTGCGGCGGGATGGAGGGCGCCTGGGCGGCGAGCGCGGCCAGGTCCGGCCACCGGGCTGTGAGCCAGGTCCGCCAGGCCGCCACCCGGCCCAGCGTCCGCTGGTAGAGCCGCAGCGCCCGCGCGGCGAGCCGCAGCGCCCGCGGCCGGCCGACCAAGGCGAGGAGCCAGCGCCGCGGCGCTCCCGCCGGCCGTCCCGGTGAGGCGGCGTCCTCCACCGCCGCGCGCGCGCCCTCGAGCAGCTGGCCGAAGGCGACCCCCGCCGGGCAGGCGGTCTCGCAGGCGCGGCAGCCGACGCAGTAGTACATCGCCTCGGCGAACGCGGGGTCGGCGAGCGGCATCTCGCCGTTGGCCACGGCGCGCATGAGGGTGATCCGCCCGCGCGGGTTGGCGCGCTCGAGCGGGGTCAGCGCGTAGGTCGGGCAGGCCGGCAGGCACATGCCGCACTGGATGCACTGGGCCAGCAGATCGTTGTCGGGGTCGAGCGTGGCGAACGTCACACCAGCGCCGCGTCGAACTGCGGGTGGCCCACCGGCGGATGCTCGCAGCGCGGCCGGGGCTCGAAGATCTTGCCGGGATTCAACACCTCGTTGGGATCGAGCACCGTCTTGATCTGCCGCATGAACCGAATCGCCGGCTCGCCGAGCTGGCGGCCGAGGAACCGCTTCTTGGCGAGCCCCACGCCGTGCTCGCCGGTGATCGTCCCCCCCAGGTTGATCGCGGCCACGAAGATTTCCTCGAACGCCGCCTCGGCGCGGGCGATCGCCCGGCGGTCGCGCGCGTCGGTCAGGCAGGTGGGGTGCAGATTGCCGTCCCCGGCATGGCCGAAAATGCCGAACACCACGTCATGGCGGGCCGCGATCTCGTGAATACGGGCCAGCATCTCGGGGACCGCGCTGCGCGGCACCGTGGCGTCCTCCAGAATGGTGGTCGGGCTGACCCACGCCAGCGCCGTGAACGCCGCCCGGCGCGCCGTCCGGAGATCCTCGGCCTGCTCCGGCGTCGCCGCCTGGCGCACCAGCCGCGCGCCCTGCGCCCGGCAGATCCGGGAGATGACGTGCGCGTCTTCCTCGACCACGACGCCGCGCCCATCGACCTCGATCAGCAGCAGCGCGGCCAGGTCGGTGGGCAAGCCCAGCCCGGCGAAAGCCTCCACCGCGCGGATCGTGACCTGGTCGAGGAATTCAAGCGTCGAGGGGACGATCCGGGCGGCGATGATCGCCGCCACCGCCTCGCCGGCCGCGGCGACCGTGTCGAACGAGGCCAGCAGCGTGCGCGTCGTCTGGGGCCGCGGGATCAGCCGCACCAGCACCCGGGTGAAGATCCCCAGCGTGCCCTCGCTGCCGACCAGGAGGTCGGTCAGGTTGTAACCCGCGACATCCTTGACCGCCTTGCCCCCCAGCCGGACCCACTCGCCCGTCGGCAGGATGACGTCGAGCCCCAGCACATAATTCTTTGTGACCCCGTACTTGAGACCGCGCAGGCCGCCGGCGTTCTCCGCCACGTTGCCGCCGATGGTGCACACCCGCATCGAGCCCGGGTCGGGCGGATAGAAGAGATCTTTCTCCTCCGCCGCCCGGTGGAGCTCCGCGGTGATGAGTCCGGGTTCGACCCAGGCCGTGAGATTGGCCTCGTCGAACTCCAGAATCCGGTCCCAGGCGGGAAACAGCAGCACCACGCCGGACCCGGTAGGCACCGCCCCGCCGGAGAGGCCGGTCCCCGCGCCCCGGGGAACGATCGAGAACCCCTCGTCGTTGGCGAGGCGCACGATATTGACGACTTCCTGGACGTCGCGGGGGATCACCACCGCCGACGGCAGCTGCCGCTGGAGCGGGGTCGCGTCGCTCGCATAGGTGAGCAGATCCTCGCGCGCGGTCAGCACGCGATCGGTGGCGGTGGCCTCGCGCAGGCCGAGGAGCGCGCGTTCGGACAGCATGCGGGTACGTTACGCATGGATGCGCAGGGCGGGCCACTCTACTTTGCCCTGCATGACGTGGAGGATTCTGGTCGTGGCGGTGACCTGTCTGGCGTGCAGTCAGCGCGTGACGCCGGAGGAGGATT
>JBHENR010000034.1:0-4084 GCA_046262555.1 Gemmatimonadota bacterium
TGATCGTCAGCCCGCCGGGTTGGGCACCACCCGGAGGAACGACGGCGCGCTCGCCCACCTGCAGCTGGAACTCCTGATCCAGACCCACCTCGCTGCTCACGCCGAGATCGCTCTCGGTCACGCTGCCCGCCCCGTGGCCGGAACAGGCCGCGGCAGCTCCCCAGCCGGCCAGGACGATCAGTCGCAGCATTGGAACAAGATACATGGGTCGCGGCATGGTGAACTTCCTCGCCGTCAGTGGGTTTCGGGCTTCAGCGCCCACAACACGTTGACGATCTTCCACTCGCCGTTCCATTTGCCGAGATGCATGTAGTCCACCCAGCCAGACATTTCGGTGCGCACGCTGGCCGCGTTCTCGAAGATGTCGAGAATCTGCACATCGGCGATCCGGTCCGCCTCGGGCGTCTCGCTGCCGCCGCCGGCGCGCGTCCCCATAACGAGGGTCAGAGCGCCCATCTGACCGAGCGAGCTCTGGCCGCGGTCATTCGTGCGAACGATCCGCTTGGCCAGCTCGGGATGGAGCGCCTTCTCCATCCGCTCGGCGTTCGCGGTGTAGTACCCCTCGGCGTAATCGAGCGCCGCCTGGCGGATGGCGGACGAATCCGCCGCTGTCTGGCCGCGCGCCGGCGCCGCGGCGCCGAGCGCCACCGCCAGGATCATTCCGATGGAAAGCAGGGGCTTCCGCATGGTCTCTCCTCTGAGGAATGGTTTTTCACGGTGCCGGGTTGTGCGGCCGCCGATACGGGCCCAGCCACGGGTGAAAAGCGAGGCCGATCGACAACAGCATGGCCGGCATCGACACCAGCGCCGCGGCCTGCGGCCCGATGGCGTCTCCCATCACTCCCGTTACCATGACGACGATCGATCCTGCCGCCCAGGCCAGCCCCATCACGATGCCGGCGCTCAGCGAGGCGCTCCCCGGCGCCATCTCCTGCGCCATGACGATGACGGGGGGGAGGACGGCCATGTTCAACAGCCCGGCGACGGCGGCGACGGCCAGCGACGGCCAGCCGCCGGCGGGCAGCCAGACGGCGAGCAGGTGCGCCGGCAGCGCCAGCGCGGTGATGACGATGAGCAGCCGCTGGCGATCCATCCGGTCGGCGAGCATCCCCCCCGCGAGACTTCCCGCCACCTGGCCGGCCAGATAAGCGGTCAAGAGGACCGCCCCGGCGGCCTCGGTCCCGCCCGCCTCCGCTACCACGATCGGCTGCATCGTCAGGAACACCCGCTGGACGAACGCGAAGACGGCGCTGATGCCGAAGACGACGGCCAGGGGGCCGCGCAGGAGCGCCAGCACGCCTCCCGCCGACGGCGCGCGGGACGGGTCGCGGGGACGGCCGGCCGGCAGCGCGCTGTAGAGTACGATCGCCAGAACCACCATCGGGATCATCGCGCGCCAGAGGCCGCCCAAGCCCCAGCGGGCGACCAGCGCGACGGCGATCAACGGCCCCGCCGCGTAACCCACCGAGCCGCCGAAGGAGAAAACCGCCTGCCGCGTGCCGCTCCGGCCCCCCGAGCTCACCCGGCCGGCCATCGAGGCCGCCGCCGGATGGAATGCCGCGCTGCCCAGCCCACCAAGCGCCAGCAGGGCGAATAATGCCCAGAACCCCGGCGCCAGGCCGATCAGCGACAGAAAAATCCCCGTCGCGGCCGGTCCCAACAGAATCATCGCCCGCCGCCAGCCGCCATCGGCCAGGCGACCCAGGGCGGGCTGGGCGAGCGAGGCGGAGAGCGCCAGCGCCGTCGTCAAAGCGGCCGCCTCCGCGATCGAGAGCGCATGCCGGGCCATGAGCCGAGGCAGGAGCGGATTGAGAAACGCGGCGTAGGCGTCGTTCAGTCCGTGCAGCGCCGCCAGCGCGAGCGCGATGGCGAGTGGGGTGCGGGCCCGCCCCCGAAGGCCGCTCCCGACCGACCGGCCAGCGCCGACCAGGGGCGGAGCGATCGGGTCCGGGGCGGCCGGAATCAGAAGTGGATCGCCGCGCCGGTGACGGCGTGGGCGGCCTCGTGCACGGCCTCCGAGAGGGTCGGGTGGGCATGAATCGTGTGGACCAGCTCCTCCACCGTTCCCTCGAGCCGCAGGACGACCCCCGCTTCGGCGATGAGCTCGGTCGCCTTGTAGCCGATGATGTGGACGCCGAGGATCTCGCCGAAGCGCGCGTCAGCCACGATCTTCACAAATCCCTCAGTATGGCCGGCGATCTTGGCGCGGCCGCTCGCGGCGAAGGGGAAGCTCCCGACCTTCACTTGGTGTCCCTCGGCGCGCGCCTGCTGCTCGGTGAGACCCACACTCGCGACCTCGGGCTCGCTGTAGGTGCAGTTCGGGGTCTCGTCGTAGGGGACTGGGCGGACGTCGTGACCGGCGATCCGCTCGGCGACCATGACCCCCTCCATCGACGCGACATGCGCGAGCCAGGGCGTGGGATTGACGTCGCCGATGGCGTAGACGCCCGGCTCAGAGGTCTCGCACCAGTCGTCCACCACGACATACCCCCGTTCGGTGGCGACGCGCGTCGTCTCCAGGCCGACCCCCGTCGTCACGGGAGCCCGCCCGATGGCGATCAGCAGGTAGTCGCAGGTCACGTCGCCGCCGCCGGCGCCCTCCAGCGTGACCCGCACCGTGTCGCCCTCTCGCTGGGCGCCGGCCAGCCGGGTGTCGGTGCGAACGTCGATTCCCTGCTTGCGGAAGGACCGGGCGAGCTCGGCGGAGACCGCCTCGTCCTCGATCGGCAGGATCTGCGGCAGCGCCTCGACCAGGACGACGCGGGTGCCGAAGCGGCAATAGATCGAGGCGAACTCGACCCCCACCGCGCCGGCCCCCACGACGACCAGGGATTCCGGCACGGCGGTCAGCTCCAGCACATGATCGGAATTGATGATCCGCTCGCCATCGCAGGGAACGGTGGGGATTCCGCGCGGCACGGAGCCGGTGGCGATCACGATGTGGCGCGTCTCGAGCGTGTGCTCCGGTGCGCCCTCGGTCCCGTCCGCGTGAACGGCGACCGCGCGCGGCCCGACCAGGCGGCCCCACCCCGTGACGACGTCGACCTTGTGCTTGCGGAGCAACCCGGCCACGCCGCCCGCCAGCTGCCGCACGATGCCGTCTTTGCGCTGTTGCACCGCCGACCAGTCGACCGTCACGTCGCCGACCTGCAGCCCGAACTCGCGGGCGTGGAGAATGTCCTGGTAGCGGGTGGCGTTCTCGAGCAGCGCCTTGGTGGGAATGCACCCCCGGTGGAGGCAGGTGCCGCCCTGAAAGGGGTCTTTTTCCACCACCGCGGTCCGGAGGCCGAGCTGGCCGGCACGGATTGCGGCTACGTACCCGCCCGGGCCGCTGCCGACGATCACCAGGTCATAGGGCGCATTGGAGCGAGCCTGCGCCACCCCCGGCTACTCCCCGTTCCCGGCCGGCCGCCGCGGCTCGAAGTCAAGCGCGGCCGAGTTGATGCAGAACCGCTGCCCCTCGGGACCGGGCCCATCGTCGAAGACGTGTCCCAGGTGGGCGTCGCAGCGGGCACAGAGCACCTCGGTGCGCCGCATGCCGAGGCTGGGGTCGGTCTCGGTCTCGACGCTCCCGCCGGCTGCGGGGCGGGTGAAGCTGGGCCAGCCGGAGCCCGACTCGTACTTGTCGCGGGCGTCGAACAGCGACTCGCCGCAGCAGACGCAGCGATAGGTTCCGTCCTCCTTATTTTTCTCATGCTGGCCAGTGAACGGCGCCTCGGTGCCCTTCTGGCGCGTCACCTGGTACTGCTCGGGCGTCAGTTCGCGGCGCCACTCGGCGTCAGACTTCTTGATCTTGTCGGCCATGGGATCTCCCGGCTGCTATCGATGGTTTCGAAATACAATTATTTTTGTGGGCAGGCCCGGACGACTACTCGGGAACGAGCCGCGCCTGGAGCTGCACCGGCCGGACATGGCAGGCGTCGGACGTCACGGATACGCCGGTCACACGCCACTCGCGGTAGCCCGGCTTGCGCACCGTGACGGCGTACGTCCCGGGGCGCTCGAACGCCCCGCCCAGGCTGGTGGCGGAGAAGGCGTGCAGCGTGTCGGCATAGGCGCCCTCGACCGCCACGCCGATCGCGCC
>JBHENR010000035.1:0-4187 GCA_046262555.1 Gemmatimonadota bacterium
CGGCCCCCGGGCAGCCGGGGATTCTGGGCCGCCAGCGACGACGCCAGCAGCGTGGTCGCGGCAAGGGCACCAACGAGACTCGAGAGCCTTCCGGGCTGCATACGGACCTCCTTTACGGGTTGGCGCTCTGTCCCTTGAGGCGGATCAGGTCGCCGCGCGCGAATCCCGGACCGGCCGTCGCCCGCGCGGCCGTTCTCACGGAATGTCGCCCTGGCTCCCGGAGACGAATTGCGCCCCCGGCTTCGGTTTCAACCAGGCTTCCCCTTGCGGGTCGGCATGGACCCACTCCGTCGTGCCCTTCCGGCGCAGCACGAGCGCGCAATCGTAGAAATCGGCAGCGGCCGGATCCTTCCCCGTACTCGCCTGCACCCGGACGAGGACGTTTCCGGCATGACTTCCCTGCGCATCGAGCGGAAAAGTCTGGATGCTCTCGCCGATCCATCCGGGAACGTTTCTCTGCCCGACGCGGCATTCCATCGCTGCGGCGTCGACATCGGCATGCAGGTTCTGGACAGCTACGGGAACCGTAAAGATGAAGTGCGCCTCGCCCGCGATGCGAGGAGACACGTTGCGTGCCGGTGGCTGGGCCAACGCGGTCGCCGGGGCGAAACAGATGGCCAAACAGATAACGCGAATCATCGCGATCATACGTCCTCCTCTCGCAAACCGGTCATGCGAACCGCCGGCGTGGCAATCCCTTTGAGTTGGAAGCGCAGGCCGGTCATGCGAACCGGTGGCGTCGTGATCGCCTGCGGCGCTGCACGGAGACCCGTCATGCGCACTCCCGGCGTCGTCACGGGCACTGGCGTGAAGCGCAGTCCAATCATCCGGACGGCCGGCGTCGTCACGGGCACCGGCATGAAGCGCAGTCCGATCATCCGGACGGCCGGCGTCGTCACGGTTTTCAGATGGAAGGCCTCCGTGACTGGCACGGGAGCCGGTGCCGGCGGGGGGAGAGTGACGCGTCCACGGCCGACGGGGTCACGCTGGGCGGCCGCGTCCGGAGCAACTCCCGCCACCGCGAGCTCGGCGAGGAGCAGCCCACAGCAGATGCGGGCGGGGAACCTCATCGAAATCCCTCTCTGTCTGGAGGCAACCTGGTAACCCGATACCAGGCGGCATCCCGGTTTACGGGTTCGCGCTCTGTCCCGTGAGGCGGATCAGATCGCCGCGCTGGAACCCCTCCCCGGCCGTCGCGCGAGCGACCGCGTACTTGTCGGCCACCTCGGTGACCACGAGCGAGCCGATCTGGCGGTCCGGCGCCCCCAGATTGAGGCCCGTTTCGGGGTCCACCAGGGCCTCCTGGACGACGAAGACGTCGAAGGCCGTGCCGAGCGCGATCCCCGACTCGGCGCCGGCGTTGACGTAGATCGCGGCGTCGCGCACATCCACGACGCGGCCGCTCCAGGGCACCTTCCGCATCCCCTCGACGACGGCCTCGACCGCGTCCTCGATGGCCTCCCGCGACGCCTTGCCGAGCGGCGTGTTGGCGCCCATCGCGGTGCCGAACTGCTGATCCCCGAGCTTGATGTCCGCGCTGACTCCCGTGGCGCTGGCTTTGCCTTCCGTGCGCTTCGAGAACACCACCTCGCCGGTGACGGCGTCGAGCAGCCGGATGTCGAGCGCGACCATCGCCGTCAGCCGTTCGCCGGTGGCGCCGACGCTCCGCAGGATGCTGATATTTCCCCCCAGGCTCGACTGCTGATAGGTGAACTCGGTGATGTCGCCGGTGATCAGGACCTGCGCCCCGATCGCCTGCCCGACGGCGGGAGCGGTCGCGGTGTTGACCCGTCCGCCGGCGCCGAAGTCCTGCTCGCTCAGCACCTGCTCGATCGCCTTCCGCTCCAGCACGACGAACCGGCCGGTCTCGACCAGCGCCGTCGTCAGCATCTCGGTGAGCCCGCGGGCGAACTCGGCCGGGGGGGGAATCGCGATCGTGGTCGTGGTCGTCGTGGGCGTGTAGCCGGTCTGCAGTGAGAGGGCCGTGCCCGAGAGATCCATGACGCCGACCCGGAGGCGCGGACCGACCGGAGTCTGGGCGGCGAGAGGCGCGGCCACACCCGCAATGAGCACCGCGAGGCCGAGCGCGCAGAGTGATCGCATGGGTCTATCCTCCTTACGGTCGGGTGATCCGGATCGACTTCTCATTATTACTCTCGCTCCGTTCAGGAATCAGGTTCGCGGGGTCGATCACCAGATCGATCTCGAGCCATCCGCCTGCGTCCACGCCGCCGACCCCCATGCAGGCCGGAATTTGCTGGTCGATACCGAGGGTGAGATTGCCAGATCGCCCACTGCTCGTCTGGGTCGTGGGATGGTAGGCCCGGTAGTCATAATTGAGGACGACCGTCGGTGGCAGGGGCGTGTTGCCACAGTCGCTGTTCTGCAGGTCCCCGCCACACAAATGGATCCTGGCGCACATCGTGAGCGGCTGGCCGTCCTGGGGGGTGGTCACGGGATTCCCGTAGCGATCCGT
Source organism: Gemmatimonadota bacterium (assembly GCA_046262555.1). Lineage (GTDB taxonomy): Bacteria > Gemmatimonadota > Gemmatimonadetes > JACCXV01 > JAHWKZ01 > JBHENR01. Next base: position 2,477 of record JBHENR010000035.1, read on the forward strand.
GAAGACGATCGCCGGCAACATCTTGAAGTCGTGCTTCTGGATGGTGAAGTCGTCCGACCGCGTGACCCCGCGGTAGATCCCCGTCACCCTGACCGACGCCTGGTCTCCGGATGGCGTCCCCATTTCCACCACGGCACTGGCGCTCGTCGATCCCTCCGGGATCGTGATCGAGGCGGGCACTCCCAGGAGATCGGGTCGCTGGCTCGACAGCTGGACGACCGCTCCTCCCGGGGGAGCCAGTCCTTCGAGGCTCGCCCCGACCTTGGAGGGGGACGTGATCTGGTCGCTGATATACGTACTCTTCAACTCGGCCGGCAGCACCGCGATCTCCACCGCCTGGATGTCGGTCGCGATGACGGCGACCTGCTGGGCTGCCCCCAATGCTCCTTTGAGGCCTACACCGCCGCCGCCCTGCGGGGGCGCGCTCGGGAATGGATTTCGACTCGCCCTGATCCGGAGCTCCGTGTCTTCGGCCACTGGATGGATCAGAACCTTGAACGGGACCGTGGTCGCGTTGGGCGGCAGGGTCACGGTGGCCGGAACGGTGGCGACAGCAGGATCCGTGCTCTGCAGGTACCCCTTGATCGGCGGGCTGGCGGGCGGCGGCCCGGTGAAGTGGAGCACGGCGGAGAGGGTATCCCCTCCGGTCGCGGAGGTGTCCGCCAATTCGATCCGGGCGATCGCCGGCGCGAGGACGTCGAGGGTCGCGGTCCGCGCCGGGAACTCAAGGTAGCGGGCCGAGATCGTTACCGGCGTGTTCGTCGCCACGCCCGTTGTCCGGATCTCGAAGGTCTCGGTCGTCTGGCCCGTCTGAATGCAGAGCGAGACCGGCACGGGGGCGATCACCGGGTGGCTCGACTCGGTCGAGATGAAGAGGCCGCGGCAGTGGAGGCCGGGATTCGTCGCGGGGGCTGGCTTCGCGAGCGTCACCGTCATCTTCGCCTCCCAGCCGCCGTGGACCGGAGACTCTACCGTGACCGTTCCCATCAGGTCCGTCGGCGCGACGAGGGGCCGGGTGGTGACTGGCGCGATGGCTGCGACGGCTGGCTCAGCACTCCGAACGGACGGACTCACAACGGCCGCCGCGGGGGCTTGAGGCGCCGGAACAGGGGCTGCCACGGCGGCCGCCGGCCGGCCGGCGCCGACGATCGCGCAGCAGAGGACGCCCGAGCGAACCCCCGCCCGGCCGGCGGCGGGGTCGGCCCACACCGGGCCGCCGACGACCAGGGTCCGCAGGACGGCGCGGTCGTTGACGCGGAACTGGAACGTGTTCCCGGAGGCGGAATCCAACGCGGTCACCATGCTCCCCGAGAGGGCGGTGATATGGCAACACGGAGCTGGCGAGAGTGGATCCGGCGTGACCGGCCGAGCCGCCGCGCCGGGCGGCACCACCACCCGGCCCCCGGGCAGCCGGGGATTCTGGGCCGCCAGCGACGACGCCAGCAGCGTGGTCGCGGCAAGGGCACCAACGAGACTCGAGAGCCTTCCGGGCTGCATACGGACCTCCTTTACGGGTTGGCGCTCTATCCTTTGAGGCGGATCAGATCGCCGCGCGCGAATCCCGGACCGGCCGTCGCCCGCGCGGCCCTTCTCACGGAATGTCGCCCTGGCTCCCGGAGACGAATTGCGCCCCCGGCTTCGGTTTCAACCAGGCTTCCCCTTGCGGGTCGGCATGGACCCACTCCGTCGTGCCCTTCCGGCGCAGCACCAG
>JBHENR010000036.1:0-4009 GCA_046262555.1 Gemmatimonadota bacterium
CCCGCCGCTCGCTCGCGCTCGCCCAGCGGGGCCTGGGCAGCGCGCTCGCGCGCAGCGGAAACCCCGCGCGCGGGGTCGAGCTCCAGCTCCGCTCGTTGGCGACACTGCAGCAGCTGTCGGCGGCCGAAAGCTGTTGCGCGAGGGCGAGCGCCTGCCGATAGCCGCGGGTGGCGGCCGCCAGATCTCCCACCGCCAGCCGCCCCGCCGCCATCGCGTGGTGGGCCGTCAGGGCATCCTCCGCCCGCTCGACGCTCCCCGGTTCGGCGGTGCGCAGCGCTTCGGCGCGGGTCAGCATGCGATCAAAGGCGGCGAGCGCACCCTCGTAGTCACCGGTCGCCAGCAGCGCCCGGCCCACGTAGAAATCGCTGTACAGCAGTTCCGACTGCGCGGCCGGGTCCTGGGGAAGCGACGCGGCGATGCGCTGGCGCAGGCGCAGGGCCTCGCGATGCGCCGCCAGCGCCGCGGCGGCGTCGCCAGTGTCCGTCTGCCGGTCGGCGACGAGGGCGAGCGTCGCCGCCACCGTGCGCTGGAGCCCGACGTCGTCGGGGTCCGCCGCCAGCTGGGCCCGTTGCAGCGCCAGCGCCCGCCGGTGGCTGCGCAGCGAACCGGCGATGTCGCCCAGCCGGGCCTGGACCTCGCCGATCTTGCCGAATCCTTCAGCCAGTTCCCGCTGCAGCGACGGATCGTCGCCGGCCTCGCTCGCCAGCAGATTCAGATAGGCGAAGCCATCCCGGATCATCCGTTCGCGCAGCGGCGTCGAGCCGGGCAGCGCGCCGACGGCCTCGTTGTAGTCAAAGATGAACAGCCGGGCGAGCTGGCGGAGCTCATCGAAGCGCCGCTCGGCGCGGGCGCGCTCCGTCTCCGCCACGCGCCGCTGCCACGTCGTGGTGGCGATCCCCCCCACCAGCGTCACCAGCAGCAGCGCGGCGGCCGCGACGGCGATGCGGTGGCGCTGGAGGAACTTGCCGCTCCGATACCTGAAGGTGCTCGGACGGGCCAGCACCGGCAGGCCCTGCTGGTGGCGGCAGAGATCATCGGTGAGCTGCTCCACCGACGCATACCGCTGCGCCGGCTCCTGGCGCAGCGCCTTCAGCACGATGGTGTCGAGATCTCCCCGCAGCCGGCGGCGGCGCGCGTCCTCCGGGACCACCGTGCTCGGCCGGGCGGGCTCGGGATCGGTCACGGCGCGCGCGAGACCTCCCCGCCGGCGGGTGGCCGACGCCTTCGGATGGCGTCCCGTCAGCAGCTGATACAGCACCACGCCGAGCGAATAGACGTCGCTGGCGGTGGTCAGGGGTTCGCCCCGCACCTGCTCGGGGCTGGCGTACTCCGGCGTCATGCCCTGCGCCGACACGAGGGTGGCCTCCGGCGCTGGCGCGTCGGCCCCTGGATCGAGCAATTTGGCGAGACCGAAATCCAGCAGCTTCGGGACGCCCTCCGGCGTGACCAGAATGTTTCCCGGCTTCAGGTCGCGATGGACGATCAGGTGGGCATGGGCGTACTGCACCGCCGCGCAGGTGGCGCAGAACAGCTTCAGCCGGTCGTCGGTTCCGAGCCCGCGCGCCGCGGCGTAGCGGTCGATCGGCTCGCCCTCGATGTGCTCGAGCACGAAGTAGGGCCGACCATCCTCCAGCGCGCCGCCGTCGAGCAGCCGCGCGATATGCGGGTGATCCAGTCCGGCCAGGATCTGCCGCTCGGTCCAGAAGCGGCGAATGATGGCGTCGGAATCCATTCCCCGGCTGATGACCTTGACGGCGACCTGCTTCACATACTCGCCGTCGTCCCGCTCGGCCAGGTACACCGTCCCCATGCCGCCGCGTCCGATTTCGCGCACCACGCGGTAGGCGCCGATCCGCGGCGGGGCAGAATCCAGCGCCTCACGCAGCGCACCGGCCGCGGCGACAAAGGCCGACTCCTCGAGAAACGGGCCCGCTTCGTCGTGCGACGCGAGCAGGGATTCGACTTCCTCCCGCAGCCGGGCGTCCCCGGCGCAGGCGGTGCGGAGCAGCTCCTCGCGCTCCGCCGCGGCCAGCGGGAGGGCCTGCTGGAACACCTGCTTGATGTGCGTCCACTGCTCCGGCGAGACGCTCATCCGGTTCGTCCGGCCCCGCTGCCGGCCGCGGTCCACCGCTGCAGGCTGCGCACGGCCGCGACGCCGTCGGCTCCGTCGAGCGCGCGGGCGGCCCAGGCGGCCGCGGCAAGAGTGGTGAGGCTGGGGGTGCCCGCGGCCAGCGCCGCGCGCCGCAGGTCGGCGCCCGGGCGTGAGGTCGGGTCGTCGCGGAGCGTGCTCACGACCAGGCCGAACTCCCGGCCCCGCGTGCGCGCGACGACATCCTGCGTCCCGTCGCCGGCAGCGGGGACGCGCCCAGCCGGGATGCCCGCGGCCTGAAACGCGTCCCAGGCGGCCCCGGTCGCGAAGAGCGGGACGCCACGGCGCGCGAGCTCCGCCGCGATGGCGACCCCGGCGGCAAGGTCGCGGCGATCGAGCGCGAACAACACGCCGGCCGCGACCGCCGCGCTGACGTCCAGCCCGGCCCCGAGCATCGCCTTCAGATACGCCGCCCGCGGCTCGGCGGCCAACCCGATCACCTCACCCGTGGAACGCATCTCGGGACCGGGCAGCGGATCAGTACCTGGAAACCGATGAAACACGAACACCGGCGCCTTGACGGCCACGGCCACCGGGACCGGATCCTCGGTCAATCCCAGCGCCGCGAGCGAACGCCCGGCCATCACCTGGGCACCGAGCTTCGCCAGCGGCACGCCGACCGTCTTGCTCACAAAGGGAATGGTACGCGACGCGCGGGGGTTCACCTCCAGCACGTAGATCCGCCCGTCCCGCACGGCGAACTGGACGTTCATCAGGCCCCGCACGCCAAGGGCCAGCGCCAGCTGGCGGGTGTAATCCCGCAGGGTCGTCTCGGTGGCCGGATCCAGGTCGACCGCCGGCAGCATGCAGGTGCTGTCGCCGCTGTGCACCCCCGCCGGCTCGATGTGCTGCATGACGCCCCCGATGATGGCGTGCTCGCCATCGGCGATGCAATCGACGTCGATCTCCACCGCGTCAGTAAGGTACTCGTCGATCAGCAAGGGATGGATGCCGCTGATCCGGAGCGACCCGGCCAGCTCCCGATCGAGCGCATCGGCGTCAGGTGAGATCACCATCCCGCGCCCGCCGAGCACATACGAGGGCCGCAGCAGCACCGGGTAACCGACGCGGGCGGCCTCGCGGCGGGCCTCCGCCGCGGTACGGGCAAAGCCGGCCCGGGGCTGGGGGATCTCCAGCGCGCGGAGCAGGGCACCGAAGCGATCCCGGTCCTCGCACCGGTCGATCGCCTCGGGCGGCGTGCCGATGATCGGGACGCCGGCGGCGTGAAGCGCCGCGGCCAGCTTGAGCGGGGTCTGTCCGCCGTACTGAACGATCACCCCGTCGGGCCGCTCGTGGGCGACGATGGCCCACACGTCCTCGAACGTCAGCGGCTCGAAGTAGAGCCGGTCGGAGAGGTCGTAGTCGGTGGACACCGTTTCCGGATTACAGTTGACCATGATCACCCGGTGGCCGATCTCGCGCAGGGCGAGCGCGGCCTGGACGCAGCAGTAGTCGAACTCGATCCCCTGCCCGATCCGGTTGGGACCGCCGCCCAGGATCAGGGTCTTCGGCCCCGGCAGCGGCACCGCCTCGTTCTCCGGATCGTAGCTTGAATAGAAGTACGGCGTGCGGGCCTCGAACTCACCCGCGCAGGTGTCCACCACCTTGAACGCCGGGCGCACGCCCGCCGCCTCCCGCCGCCCCCGGACGACCGCTTCCGGCTCCTCCCACAGCTCCGCCAGGCGCGCGTCCGCGAAGCCGGCGCCCTTGATCTCGCGCCAGGCCGCCGCATCGAGCGCTTCCGACCCGCCACGCGCGCGCGCCGCCCTCTCGACCGCGGCCAGGTCGGCCAGCTGATGCAGAAACCAGGGATCGATCGCGGTGGCGACCCGCACGCGCTCGACCGGCCAGCCCCGCCGC